>JBDKIJ010000284.1:0-2893 GCA_039797155.1 Gemmatimonadota bacterium
CGAAGCAGGCGCAGCGCAATTGGATCGGGAAGTCGGAGGGTGCGCATGTCACGTTCCGCATGGCGGCCCATGAGGCAAGCGTCACCGTGTTCACGACGCGCCCTGACACGATCTTTGGCGCGACCTATCTCGTGCTTGCCCCCGAGCATCCGTTGGTCGACACCCTCACGACTGCGTCGCAGCGTGATGCCGTGAGCGCCTATGTCGACGCGACGAAGAAGCAGGATCTGGTGTCGCGGAAGTCGACCCGCGAGAAGACCGGTGTCTTCACGGGTGCCTACGCGCTCAATCCGGCCACGGGGACGGAGATCCCCGTGTGGATCGCCGATTATGTGCTGATGGAATACGGCACCGGTGCGATCATGGCCGTGCCGGGGCATGACGAGCGCGACTTCGAGTTCGCGCAGGTGTTCCAGCTACCGATCACGCGCGTGGTGGCCGGGCCCGAGGATTCCGCCGACACACCCCTCGGCGATGCGGCGTTTACCGACGACGATGGGGCGCGACTCGTGAACTCCGCCCAGTTCGACGGGCTGGCGGTCATCGATGCCAAGCGTCAGGTCACGACCTGGCTCGAGCAGCAGGGTGCGGCGAAGGCCGTGACCAACTTTCGCCTGCACGATTGGTGCATTTCGCGGCAGCGCTACTGGGGGCCGCCGATCCCGATCATCTACTGTGACGCGTGCGGCGCGGTGCCGGTGCCCGAGTCGCAGCTCCCGGTCGAGCTGCCGTTCCTCGAGGATTTCAAGCCGGACGACAGCGGCGTCTCGCCGCTGGCGCGCGACGCATCGTGGTACCGCGTGCCGTGTCCGACCTGTGGTGCGGAGGCACGCCGCGAGACCGATGTGTCGGACACATTCCTCGACAGCGCGTGGTACTTCCTGCGCTATCCGAGCGCACAGCACGATGCCGTAGCCTTCGATCCGGCCCGGACGAAGGCCTGGCTGCCGGTGAATTCGTACATCGGCGGTAACGAACATGCGGTGCTGCACCTGCTGTACTCGCGGTTCATCACCATGGTACTGAAGGACGGCGGCTTCATCGACTTCGAGGAGCCGTTCACGCGTTTCCGCGCGCACGGCATGATCATCCGCGAAGGCGCGAAGATGTCGAAGTCGAAGGGGAACGTCATCAACCCCGATCTCTACATGGAGGAATGGGGAGCCGACGCGTTCCGCATGTACCTCATGTTCCTCGGACCCTACGAGGAAGGGGGCGACTTCCGCGATCAGGGGATCAGTGGCGTGCGCCGCTTCCTCGATCGCCTCTGGGCATCCGTACGCGATGCGCACACGGATGGCGCACCCGACGCCGATGTGATTCGCAAGCTGCATCGCACCATTCGCAAGGTGGGTGAGGATACGGCGAATCTGGGCTACAACACCGCGATCGCGGCGATGATGGAGTACATGAATGTGGTGCGCCGCGGCGAACGCACGCCGCACCGCGACGAGCTGCTGCCACTCGTGCAGCTCGTGGCCCCGTTCGCGCCCCATCTCGCCGAAGAGTGCTGGGAAGTCCTCGGCCATACGACCAGCGTCTTCGATGCCGGATGGCCGAGCTACGATCCGGCCAACCTCGTCGATGATGAAGTCGAGCTGGTCGTGCAGGTCAACGGCAAGCTCCGCGGCAAGTTGCGCGTGGCCGTCGACATCACGCAGGAGGCGGTCTGGGCCATGGCGCAGGCTGATGAAGGGATCGCCAAGTTCATCACCGGCGAGCCCAAGAAGGTGATTTTCGTTCCAAAGCGCCTGCTGAACATCGTGGTGTAGATCGGGGCGGACATCCGTTGCCTAGGCTGGAGGATGGGCAGGCAACGCTGGTGCGGGCGATCGGTGTCCCATGGGTATCGATCCTCAACCCGGAGCCTGCATGTCCTCCCTTCGTGGTGCTGTTCGCATCGGCCGCGCCGTTGGCGCGGTCGTTCTGCTGCTGCCGTCGCTTGCCGCTGCCCAGCGGGCAGTCCTTGGCATGACCTTGGGTCCCTCGAGCGCGCTCGACACCGCGGGCGTTCGCGTCGACACCGTGGAGCCGGCGGGCCCCGCCGCTCGTGCCGGGATCCGGGCGGGTGATGTCCTCGTGGCCATTCAGGGCACGCCGTTACGCCTCAGCGGTGCCGATGCCCAGGACCCCTCGCTGTGGGGAGTCCCACAACGTCGGCTCCAGCGCGCGCTCGCGGCGGTGCGCCCCGGGGATACCGTCCGTGTGGACGTCCGCACCGGCACCAGCACGGCCCGTTTGCTTCGGGTAGGCACGACCACCACGGAAGCGCTGGCCGAGGCGCGTCGTACGGCTGCGACCACGCGCAGTGTCCCTCGCACTGGGGCCGTGGAGGGCGTTCGCCACGGCGCTCGTCGGGTGATCGGGGTGGTGGTGGGATCGACTGGAAGCCGCCGCGACACGGTCGGGCTCTTCGTGTCGCAGGTGACCCCGAACGGACCCGCAGAGCGGGCGGGGCTTGTCGAGGGCGACCGGATCGCTGCTATGAATGGCGTTGATCTTCGGGTGCCAGCCGAGGACATCGAGGATCCAGCCGTCGGCGCCGCTCGTGCCAATCGATTCGTTCGGGCCATCGCGGAGGCGGATAGCGGCCGGCCCGTGCAGCTCCAGGTGGTTCGCGCTGGACAGCCCCGAGACATCCGTGTGGTGCCGGAGCCGGAGACCATCGGACGGACTTTTCTGGGGCAGCGTCTCGATCCGGAGATGGCCGTACGACTCCGTCTGGACGGGCAGCGCCTTCGCGATTCGCTGGAGGGCTGGCGCCTCCGGTTCGAGCAGGAGCTGCCAGCGTTGATCGAGCGCGCGACCCCGCGCCTGGAGCTCCGCATGAGTCCGCCGATTCTCCGTCGAGGCCTGATCATCATCTAGTCGCTGTCTGAAAGCCGCGGCGCCA
>JBDKIJ010000285.1:0-2822 GCA_039797155.1 Gemmatimonadota bacterium
CCCGATACCGGCAAGTCGCTCAAGCCGCTCGGCGACACCTTCATCAATCTCGTGAAGATGGTGATCACGCCGATCATCTTCCTCACGATCGTGCACGGCATCGCCAGCATGGCCGACCTCAGGAAGCTGGGGCGCGTCGGCGGGAAGGCGCTGCTCTACTTCGAGATCGTGTCGACGTTCGCGTTGGCCATCGGGCTCGTGATCGTGAATATCACGAAGCCGGGCGCCGGACTCGATGTCACGCAATTGACATTAGGCGACGTCAGCAAGTACACGACGGCTGCGAAGGACCAGAGCATGCTCGAGTTCTTCCTGCACATCGTGCCGAGCAATGTGTTTGCGGCCTTTGCGAGCGGCGACCTATTGCCGGTGGTGTTCTTCTCCGTGCTGTTCGGCGTGGCGCTCACCGCCGTGGGTGATGCGGGGCGCGATCTGATCGACCTGCTCGTGCGCCTGCAGGCGGTGTTCTTCCGCATCGTGCACCTGGTGATGAAGGTGGCGCCCATCGGCGCGTTCGGCGCGATGGCCTATACGATTGGCGCCTTCGGCCTCAAGACGCTGTTGCCACTCGGGCGCCTGATGCTCGACGTCTATCTCACGATGGCGGTCTTCATCTTCATCGTGCTGGGGAGTATCTGCCGGCTCTATGGCTTTCGCCTGCTGAAATTCCTCCGCTTCATTCGCGAGGAACTGCTGCTCGCGCTTGGCACGTCGAGCTCCGAGTCGGCGCTGCCGCGCATGCTCATCAAGCTCGAGCGGTATGGGTGTGACAAGTCGGTGGTGGGGTTGGTGATTCCGACCGGCTACTCGTTCAACCTGGACGGCACCAGCATCTATCTCAGCATGGCCGCGATCTTCATCGCGCAGGTCTACAATGTCGACCTGTCGGTGTCGCAGCAGCTCACCCTACTCGGCATTCTGATGCTCACCAGCAAGGGCGCGGCTGGTGTAACCGGTTCCGGCTTCATCGTGCTGGCCAGCACGCTCGCCGCGACGAACATGATCCCGGTCGAAGGCGTCGCGCTGTTGTTGGGGGTAGACCGCTTCATGAGCGAAGCGCGCACGATCACCAACCTGATCGGCAACGGCGTGGCGACGCTGGTCATTGCGCGTAGCGAGAATGCGTTCGATGACGCGAAGCGGGCGCGGGCCGAAGCGGGGGTTGATATCGAGGAGTACGCTAAGAGCGCGTAAACCGCGCCGGGGTACTCCTCGGCGTACTCCTCGGCGTACTCCTCGGCCTGCTCCTCGCTTGACGACTCAGCTGCCGGGGCGCCCCACGCAATTGGTAGCGGGGACGACGCCCGCATCGATCTGCAGGAGAATCACCGCATCCGCCACGGTCACGACACCATCGCAGTTGGCATCGCCGCCGATGCGGACATTGGCGCGTGCGGAGACCGGCAATTGCACGAGGGAGCGCAGGACCGTCATGCCATCCGCCGCATTGACGGTACCATTCACATCGGCATCACCCGCGACGACCGATGGCGCCGCGACGGTGGTGGTATCGATGAATAGCGCGGGCGCGGTCAGCCCCGTTGGCAGATTCACCCTGATGGTGTCGATGTACCGGCCCGGACCCAGCAACGCGAGATTGCGACTGAAGCGGACGAAGTTCCATCGCGTTCCCGTGGCAATCCCGGTGAACGCGTCACGCTGATGCAGGACGATCGTTGGAGTGCTCGACGTGGCGGTCCAGCTTTGTGAGGCGCCGGCCAGCCCGAGCACACCCACCATGATCGAATCCACGGCGCTGATGCGCCCCAGCGTGACGGTGCGGCTGGCACCGGTCCGCGGGAGCGCCACGCGTACGGCTGCATCACGGGCTGTCAGCGTATCCACCAGACGGGCAATGCCGCCATCGGTCGATTGCACGGTGATCGTGTCAATGAAGACGCCGACGGCGTTGGGGACGCGCGCCCAAACGAGCCAGTCTCCGTCGAATCCGGCACTCCGGAACAGATTGGCATCACGCCGGCGCGAGGCGGTCCATGACGCGGCACTGTTGCCAAGGCGAACCTGGACGCTGTCGAATTGCAGGGGGGCACCGATCGGGAAACTCACGGCGCTCCGGCGTGCCCCGAGCGTCACCGTGTTGGAGACGGCGACGTATTCCACGGTATCCACGAGCGTCAGCGTACGCACCGAGGGACCGGTGACGGTGACCTGCAGCGTGTCGTACGACACGGCCGCCGCGGTTCGTGCGTTACGACGAACGCGCGTGATGGCGGATCCTGTGCCGGTTCTCGTGGTGAACCCCTGCCCCGACGCATCGTTCGCCAAAATGTTCGACGACGCCGTCATGCTCCAGGTGGCACTGCTCCATGCACCGGTAAGCTGCAGTCGCACGGTATCCGCGGTCAGGATGATCCCGGTCGCACTGATGGTCATGCGCTGCCCCGCACGCGACAGGAGCGCGGCATCGACGGCCGTAGCACTCGTTGTTCCGAGTTCGATGCTGAACTGCTGCGGCGACAGTCCGCCGGGTGTGGGCAGCTGGAGGAGCACTGTCGAGCGGGCTGTGGTGGCCACCGATGGACGGATGCCGTAGACGACCCATCCATTGCCGCTCCCCGATCGCCGGAACAGCTGTAGCCAGCTCGGCACCACGGTATTGGTCAGCGCCCAGCTCCCCGTCGCCAACACCTGCACCGAGTCACGCCGCACCGTGGTGTCATTTGCGGCGTACTCCACCGACGTGCCGCTGCGCGCAAAGCGCGCGAGCGCGCTGTTGATCGCCGTGCCGCTGCGTGTGCGTTCAACGGTGATTGCCGGACCATTCGCCGTGAGCGAGTCGACGGTCATCACGACGCCACGCA
>JBDKIJ010000286.1:0-8199 GCA_039797155.1 Gemmatimonadota bacterium
CGGAGATTCCACGGCCGCTGGGAGCGGCGTGGACTCGGTCCCCGAGTCGGCGGTCGAGTCAGATAACGGGACCCGGGAGGGAGAGGCCAGAGAGGCTGGCAATCGCCGGACCCGCGATGTCGAAGACAATTCCGGAGGCGATGCCGACGGTGGCGATGCGCCTATGGCCGACGAGGACGGGGGGGACGACTTCGCCGGCGACGGTGAGGGCGACGGAGATCCATCGCGGCCGCGCCGACGCGGCCGACGCGGCCGTCGTGGTGGGGCTCGGCGTTCGCGCGGACGCCGCGATCGGGAACCGGGAGACTCCGACCCCTTTGCGCCGCCCCCGCCCCCACCCGATCCCTTCGCCTGATCTTGAAAAACCGACGCGGCCGTGAGTCTGAGATGACTCACGGCCGCGTGCCGTTTGTGCTCGGGAAGGATCCGTCGACGTGTCGGGCCTCGACGATCGGCCGCCGTCAGTTGCCGCGCACGGCTCGGTTGATGCGATCGGCGGTCCGCGGGCTGACGACCCGGATGACGAAGTACACGATGGCACCGACAAACAGGACCTTCACGGCCAGCCAGAGCAGCATGAACAGCAGCGCCACCAGCGGTCCGAGCAGCCCGAACACGAGTTTCAGGATGACCAGCCCGATCAGAGCGAGTCCACCGACGACGAACAGGGTGCGCAGCATGACGACCTCGTGGCTGTGGAAGGAGACAGCAGCCCGTACGGCGATCGGGCGCGGGAGTTTCAGCTCGACACAAATTCCATCTATTTTCACTTTAGGGGTTACGTCACTGTTTCCCCCTTCCCTGCACCGGACTAGCTTCCCGAATCCACGTCCCGGCCACCACCGGGCCCTTCCACGCCGCCATGGCTGAGCAGCTCGTACAAATCATGGGACGCCACCGCCGCGACCCGCTCCCGGAGCGGAAGCCGCAGTGGCTCAAGGTGAAGGCCCCAGGCGGAGACAACTATATCCGTCTCAAGCACATGATGCGGGAGCTCAAGCTCCACTCCGTGTGCGAAGAGGCCCACTGCCCGAACATCGGTGAGTGCTGGCAGCACGGCACCGCCACCTTCATGATCCTCGGGAGCGTCTGCACCCGGAACTGCGCCTACTGCGCGGTCTCCCATGGGCGCCCCCCGGAATACGATATCGAAGAACCGAACCGGGTCGCCCAGGCGATCGCCGAGATGAACCTGCGTCACGCGGTCATCACGTCGGTCGACCGCGACGACCTCCCGGACTTCGGGGCGTACATCTTTGCCGAAACAATTCGGCAGATCCACGCTCGCCTCCCCGGCTGCTCCGTCGAAGTGCTCGTCCCCGACTTCCAGGGGAGTGAGGCGTCCATCCGTGCCGTCCTCGAAGCGCGGCCGGAGATCTACAACCACAATACCGAAACGGTGCCGCGGCTCTTCAAGCGCGCCCGTCCCGGCGGTCGCTACGAGCGCGTGCTGGAGATCTTCCGCACCGCCAAGCGTATCGCCCCCGACATCCCCACCAAGACCGGCATCATCCTCGGACTCGGCGAAACGAACGAGGAAGTGGTCGAGGTCATGCAGGACCTCCGGTCGGTGGACGTCGATATCCTGACCCTCGGGCAATACCTCCGGCCATCCGATGCCCACATCGAACTGGATCGGTACGTCACCCCCGAGGAGTTCCGCTGGTTCTATGAAACCGGCATGCGCATGGGCTTCCGCCACGTCGAAAGCGGGCCGCTCGTGCGCTCGAGCTACCATGCCTGGGAGCAAGTCCAGGCGGCGTCGCTCGCCCCGTAACTCAGGCCCGCTCCCTTGTCGCAGCCCACTGACACTCCCCTGTATGCCCCCTAAAAAGAAATCCGACGCGCCGGTGAGCTCTGCGGCGAACGGAAAGGCGGAGTCCTCCGCCGCCCTCAATCGCGAACTGCTGTACTCGATGCTGATGCAGCGCCGCTTCGAAGAGCGGTGCGCCGAGATGTATGCGATCGGCCGGATCGGTGGGTTCTGCCACCTGTACATCGGACAGGAAGCGGTCTCCACCGGCGTCATTTCGCAGCTGCGTCCGGACGACTACATCATCACGACCTACCGGGATCACGGGCAGGCGCTCGCCCGCGGCATGACGCCACGCGCGGTCATGTCCGAGCTGTTCGGCCGTCAGGACGGCTGCGCCCGCGGCAAGGGCGGGTCGATGCACATGTTCGATAAGCAGCTCGGATTTCTGGGCGGACACGGCATCGTCGGTGGACACATCCCGATTGCCGCCGGCGTCGGGTTCGCGATCAAGTATCGCGGCGGCGACCAGGTGATCGTCTGCTTCATGGGGGAGGCGGCGGTGAACAACGGCGCCTTCCATGAGGCGCTCAACATGGCCAGCCTCTGGAAGCTGCCGTGCCTGTTCATCATCGAGAACAACCGCTACGGCATGGGCACCGCCATCGAGCGGGCGTCGGCCATCCACGACATCTACAAGCGCGGGGCCTCGTACGACATGCCGCGCGATGTCGTCGACGGTCAGGACGTGATGGAAGTGCGGCGCGCGACCGCCGAAGCGATCGAGCGCGCGCGCACAGATGGGACGCCGACGCTGCTCGAGATCCGCACCTATCGGTTCATGGGCCACTCCATGTCGGATGCGGTGAGCGGCACGTATCGCACGAAGGAAGAGTTGGATCAGTATCTCAAGCGCGACCCGATCGCGCTGCATCGTCAGCGGATGGAAGACGCTGGCGAGATCACGGCGGCCGACGTCACCGCGATGGATGAGGAGATCAAGAAGATCGTGCAGGACAGCATCGACTTCGCGGAAGCGAGCCCGGAGTTGCCGCTCGAGGCACTCATGGAAGACATCCTCGTCGAAACCACGAGCTGAGGACGCATCGACCATGGCCATCATTACGTACCGCGACGCCCTCAACATGGCGCTTCGCGAAGAGATGCACCGCGACGACCGCGTCTTCCTGATGGGTGAGGAAGTCGGCGTCTATCAGGGCGCCTACAAGGTCTCGAAGGGGCTGTTGCAGGAATTCGGCGAGATGCGTGTCGTGGACACGCCGATCACCGAATTGGGATTCGCCGGCGTCGGCGTCGGTTCGGCGATGGTCGGGCTGCGCCCGGTCATCGAATTCATGACGTGGAACTTCGCGCTCCTCGCGATCGATCAGGTCGTGAACGCCGCCGCCAAGATGTTGTACATGTCGGGCGGCCAGTTCCCGATGCCGATCGTCTTCCGTGGCCCGAACGGTGCGGCGCTGCAGCTCGCGGCCCAGCACTCGCAGGCGTGGGAATCGTGGCTGGCACACATCCCGGGGCTCAAGGTGATCGCCCCGGCGACGCCGTACGACGCCAAGGGGCTGCTCAAGGCCGCCATCCGCGATGACAATCCGGTGTGCGTGCTCGAAGGCGAAATGCTGTACAACACGAAGGGCGAAGTGCCCGACGACGACTACATCATCCCGCTCGGCAAGGCCGAGCTCAAGCGCGAAGGCGATCACTGCACGCTGGTTTCGCACGGCAAGATGGTGCTCGTGGCACAACAGGCCGCCGATCAGCTCGAGAAGGAAGGGATCCGCTGCGACGTGCTTGACCTCCGCACGATTCGTCCGATGGATGTGGATGCCATCGCCGAGTCGGTGCGCAAGACGAACCGGGCCGTGGTGGTGGAAGAAGGGTGGGAAGTGTGCGGCGTCGGCGCGCAGGTGGTCGACTATGTGCAGCGCTACTGCTTCGATCATCTCGATGCCCCGGTCCTCCGCGTGCATCAGGCCGATGCCCCGATGCCGTACACGAAGAGTCTCGAGAAGGCGGCCAAGCCCGATGTCGGCAAGACGATCGCGGCCGTGAAGCAAGTCCTCTACATCGACTGACCCATGGCGACCAAAGTGATGATGGAGGCGCTCTCTCCCACGATGGAGGAAGGGCGCCTGGTGAAGTGGGTGAAGAACGTCGGCGACGCCGTGAAGAGCGGCGAGACGATCGCCGAAGTGGAGACGGACAAGGCGATTATGGAGATGGTCGCGCGCGGGGATGGCGTGCTGCGCGCGCAGCTGATCAAGGAAGGGGAGACCTCGGCGATCGGCGCGTTGATCGGTGTGATCGGCACGGCCGATGAGGATATCAGTGGGCTAACCGGCGGTGCGTCCGCAGCGGCAGCCCCCGCCCCGTCGCCTGCGGTTGCGGCGCCGGCAACGTCGACACCGGTTGCTGCGGCCGCACCAGCACCTACGGCAGCCCCGTCTGCGTCTGCTGGCCCCGTACGCTCGTCGCCGTTGGCTCGCCGCTTGGCGGCCGAGCGTGGCGTGGATCTCTCGGCAGTAGCGGGCTCCGGCCCCGGCGGTCGCGTGATCCGTCGGGACATCGAAGCCGCTGGATCCGCGCAGACCCCGACCGCGGTGGCCGTACCCCGACCGCTGGTGCAGGACTCCAACCGCAGTGGCAGTACCCCAACTGTGGTTGACGTACCGCTGTCTCAGATGCGAAAGACCATCGCGCGTCGCCTGAGCGAGTCCATCGGCCCGGTCCCGACGTTCTATCTGACGTCGGAGATCGACATGACCGCTGTCGGCCAGATGCGCGAGCAAATGGTCGCGAGCGGCGAGCAGTTCAAGGTCTCGGTGAACGACGTGATCATCAAAGCCGTGGCGATCGCGTTGACGCGGCACCCCGAGGTGAATGCGCACTGGCTCGGCGACAGCATTCGCTATTTCCACGAAGCGCATATCGGCATGGCGGTGGCCACCGACGATGGCCTCATCGTTCCGGTCATTCGCAATGCCCATCTCAAGGGGATGGGAGAGATCGGGAAAGAAGCGAAGGACTTCGCAAAGCGCGCCCGCGAGCGGAAGCTTGCGCCGGCCGAGTACAGCGGCGCGACGTTCAGTGTTTCCAACCTCGGCATGTTCGGCATCGACCAGTTCACCGCGATCATCAACCCGCCCGAAGCGGCGATCCTGGCCGTCGGTGCCACGGAGACGAAGCCGGTGTGGGAGAACGGCCAGTTCGTGCCCCGGCAGCGCATGCGTGTCACGTTGAGCTGCGACCACCGCATTATCGATGGCGCCGTCGGCGCGAAGTTCCTGCAGACGCTGCGGCAGCTGCTGGAAACGCCGATGATGATGCTGTTTTAGTTTCCACCATCGCGACAATATCCCGCCACTTAAAAGCCTTTACAGCAGGAATTGAACTCACAGAGTGCACGGAGGGCACAGAGAACACGGAGGAGCTATCCCGAGGGATAGTTGTCGCGACCGCGATGCCTCTGTGTTCTCTGTGCCCTCCGTGCTCTCTGTGCTCTCTGTGCTCTCTGTGCCATCAGTTCAATTGCATTTGAAACTAGACTGTCTGTCCAGTATATTTACACATAAACTAGACAGAGCAGCCCCATGAAGACTTGGACCCTCGAACGCGCGAAAAACAGCTTCAGCGAAGTGGTGCGCCTCGCGCTCGGCCACGAGCCGCAGCTCGTCACTCGCGGGCGATCCGGAGCGGAAGCCGTGGTCGTCATCGCCCGCGAAGACTACGAGCGGCTGCTCAGTCCGCCGAATTTGTATGAGGCACTTCGCGCATCGCCGCTTGCTCAAGCGGTTCGCGAGGGCGCGTTTGGCGACCCCGACACGGCCAATCCGTTTGCCCGACCGATCGAGTACGGTCGAGCCATCGACTTCGACGGCTGATCGGAGGCGCGATCAAGTACCTTCTCGACACCAATGTCGTAAGCGAACCGATCAAGCGGCTGCCGGATCCTCGTGTCGTGCACTGGCTCTCTGCGATCTCGCCGCTCGACCTTGGCATCAGTACGCTCGTGCTGGGAGAAATCGAACGGGGCATAGTCCGTCTCCCGGATGGTGCCCAGCGGCGCAGTCTGCTCGATTGGGCCGCCAATGGCATGCCGCAGCTCTTCGCCGGGCGCATGCTCCCCGTTGATGCCGATGTCGCGCGCACCTGGGGGCAACTCACCGCCGAAGGCCAACGACAGGGCCGTCCGCTTCCCGTGGTGGATGGTCTCATGCTCGCCACGGCGGCGGTCCACCGTCTGACCCTTGTCTCGCGCAACGTCGCTGACGTCTCGCAGCGAGGCATCCCCGTCTTCGATCCATTCACCGGGACGCTCCACCGATAGCAGCACACCGCTACTTTTCGGGGAGCGGTTTTCACCCTGATTCTCCCCATATCATGGCATCCTTCGACGTCATCATCCTCGGCGGTGGCCCCGCCGGTTATGTCTGCGCCATCCGTTGCGCGCAGCTGGGCCTTCAGACCGCCGTCATCGAGCGCGAAGCGCTGGGTGGCACCTGCGTGCTTTGGGGGTGCATCCCCGCCAAGGCGCTGCTGGAAAGCGCCGGCCTCGCCCAGAAGATCGGTAAGGCCTCCGAGCATGGCATCACCATCGACGGGGTGACGCTCGACTTCGGCCCTGCCATGAAGCGCTCGCGCAGCGTCAGCGCGCAGAACTCCAAGGGCGTCGAGTTCCTCTTCAAGAAGCACAAGGTCCAGTGGATCCGCGGCGAAGGGGTCCTCGAGAAGGGGAAGAAGGTCACGGTCACCAGCGCCGACGGCAAGAAGGAAACGCACGAGGCCAAGAAGGCGGTCGTGATCGCCACCGGCTCGCGCGTGAAGGGGCTGCCGCAGGTTGGGCTCGAGCTCGACAGGAACGTGGTGCTCTCCAGCGATGACGTGTTCGTCGCGGAGAAGGCGCCGAAGACGATGGCGATCGTGGGCGCCGGTGCGGTGGGGTGCGAGTTCGCCGACGTGTTCGCGAGCTTCGGTACCAAGGTGACGTTGCTCGAAGTGGCCGCGAACATCCTCCCCATCGAAGATGCCGACTGCAGCGCCGAGCTGGCGAAGGCGTTCAAAAAGCGGAAGATCGACGTGGTGACGGGAGCCAAGATCTCGAACGTGAAGGTCGGCAAGGCCGGTGCGACGATGACTGTCGAAGCGGGTGGGCAGACCACCCAGCTTGAGGTAGAGAAAGTGCTCGTCGCGGCCGGCCGTGCGCCGAACGTCGAGAAGATCGGCCTCGAGACGGTTGGTATCACGAAGAGCGAACGTGGCTTCGTGAAGGTGAGCGCGAAATTCGAAACGAATGTCCCGGGTTACTATGCCATCGGCGATGTGGCTGGCAATCAGATGCTCGCCCACAAGGGTTCACGCGAAGGGCATGTGCTCGCCGATCTCCTCGGCGGCCAGCACGCGCATCTCGTGAACTACGGCAATATTCCGAGCTGCACCTACTGCCATCCGGAAGTCGCCAGCATCGGCCTCACCGAGCAGGCGTGCAAGGAGCAGAAGCTCGACTACAAGGTCGGTAAATTCCCCTTCAGCGCGAATGGCCGTGCACGCACCAGCGGAGAAATCGACGGCTTCGTGAAGATCATTCGCGATGCGAAATACGGCGAGATCCTCGGCGCGCACATCGTCGGGGCGCACGCGACGGAGATGATTCACGAGCTCGTGGTGGCGCGTGAGAACGAATACACCGTCGAGGAGATCGATCTCGCGGTGCACGCGCATCCGACGCTGTCGGAAGCGATTGGTGAGGCGGTGCTCGACTCGATGGGGAAGATGCTGCACGCGTAAGCGTGCCGTACGTATCCTGTGAAGCTGTACGTCTGGGACCTCGGGCTCACGCCGTATGACGAGGCGTGGGCCCTCCAGAAGCGCGCCGCTGCTGCGCGCATCTCGGGGACGCTCGACGAGGACCTCCTGATCCTCGTCGAGCACCCGCCGGTGGTGACGATTGGGCGCAGTACCAAGCCCGGCCACCTACTGGCCTCACCGGCCCATCTCGAATCGCTCGGCATCCAGGTGCGCGAGGTGGAGCGTGGCGGCGACGTCACCATCCACGAGCCCGGGCAGCTCGTGGCCTACCCCATCATGGACCTCAAGCGGCACACGAAGGATCTGCACTGGTATCTGCGGCAGATCGAGGAGGCCGTCATCCGGGCGATCGCGACGTTTGGGTTGATCGGGACACGGGTGCCGGGGCTTACGGGCGTCTGGCGAGAGCGCCCCGACGGCTCGCGGGTGAAGCTGGCGAGTATCGGGGTGCACGCCCGGGATTGGGTCACCTGGCATGGCGTGGCGCTCAACGTGGTGAACGACCTGGCCACGTTCAATCACACGGTCCCCTGCGGCATCGACGGGGTGACAATGAGCAGTGTGGCGCGGGAGTGCCGGGAGGCGGCTCCTCCCCGGGAGTTCCGTCCGACGCCATCGTGGGC
>JBDKIJ010000287.1:0-6111 GCA_039797155.1 Gemmatimonadota bacterium
CTCCGCTACAACTGGAACTCGCCGTTCTTCATCTCCCCGCACAATCCGGCGGTGATCTATTTCGCCGGCAACAAGGTGCTCAAGTCCACCAAGCGCGGCGAGGAGCTCCGCATCATCTCGCCTGATCTGTCCAAGCAGCTGACGGCGAAGCTCGATACGGCGCTGCGTCTGACGGGCGGCATCACGCTCGATGCAACGGGTGCCGAAACCTACGGCACCGTGGTGGCGCTCGAGGAAAGCCCCGCCAAGCCCGGGCTGCTCTACGCCGGCACCGACGACGGCAACGTCTGGAAGTCGAGCAATGATGGCGCGACGTGGGAGAACCTGTCGGCGCGCATCCCGGGGCTGCCGAATGGCGGCGAAGTGTACGTGACGCGCATCGAGGCCTCGGCGTTCGATACGAATGTCGTGTACGTCGCCTTCGACAATCACCGCTGGGGTGATTTCAAGCCGTATCTCTACATGTCCAAGGACGGCGGCAAGAGCTTCGTGTCGATCGCGAACAACCTGCCGGCCGATGGGGTGGCGGATTTCCTGCACGTCGTCCGTGAGGATCCGACCAATCCGGATGTGCTCTATGTCGGCTCGTCGCTCAGCGTGTATGCGTCGATCGATCGGGGTGCGACATGGACGAAGTTCGCGGCGAATCTGCCGAGTGTGCCGGTGTACGACCTGCAGATCCATCCGCGCGACCGCGAGCTGATTGCGGCGACGCACGGTCGTGGCTTCTGGATCGTCGACGTGGCGCCGCTGCAGCAGATGTCCAAGGCGATTGCCGCGAAGCCGGTACACCTGTTCGCTCCGAAGCCGGCGTTCCAGTGGGGGGAGGAACCGCTGCGTGGCGCGAGCGGCAACGGCAATGCTCAGGGCTTCTTCGTGACGCAGAACCCGGCGTACGGGGCCTCGATCTCGTATCGCGTGGCGCAGGCGCAGACGGGGCAGGCGCGTATCAGCATCGTGGACGCGTCGGGGGACACGGTCAGCACGATGACCGGTCCGACGGCAGCCGGTGTGCACACCGTCACGTGGGGTTTCAATCTCACGCCGCGTGCGGCGGGGCGTGCGCCGTTGTCGCCAAGTGAGAAGCGGGACAGCATCCTGCGCGCGGTGCGCGCGCCAGCGGTGTTTGATTCGCTGACCAAGGCGAAATACGACAGCACCGCGATCGCGCTCGCCAAGCAGCTGCTCAATCCGCCGGGTGGCGGAATGAACTTCGGTCGTGGCGGTGCGGGGGGCGGTCGTGGTGCATCCGCCGCGTGCGAGCGACCGATGACGCAGTGGGAAGCGTTCTGCGCCCGTCCGGCGGAAGCGGCGCCGCAACGTGGTGCTGCGGCCCCAGCCGGTGAGGGGATGGCGCAACTGCAGGCGCGTGCGGCGCAGTTGCAGAATGCCGCGAGCAATCCGGCGGTGCAGCGCGTCTTTGCGCTGATCGGTTTGCCGGTGCCGGCCACGGGCGGTCGTGGCGGATTTGGTGGGTTCGGCATGGGTGGCGGCATCGCCAACACGGGCGACTATGCTGTGATCCTGCAGATCGGCAGCACGGTGCAGAAGCAGACGTTGCGGGTCGAAAACCGCGGCGCGGCGGGTTCGGCCAACCCGTTCGGTTTCGAGCAAGATGAGGACAACCGCGATCGCTGACCACTGCGGCGGTTGGTGAGGCATTCCGGGGGGAGTGGGGCTGATGCCCTACTCCCCCCGAGTCGTTGGGATGTATCATCCTCCGATGCGCGAATACCGCTTTCAGGCCACGAACGACACCATGGAGGCGCTGCGGAAGCTCCGTGGCGCCTGGCGGAGCATGGCCATCGCCGAATCCGAGATCACGATCGTATTGCAGGATGGTCGCGCGGTGTGCGTCAGCGTCGATGCTGCCGATGTCGAGGATGTCTTCGAAGCCTTCCGCATTCGTGCCGAGCTGGTGGAGGTGCCCGGCGTATTGGGCGTGCCGATGGAGGACTTCATCAGCGGCAACAACGACATCGTGTTGTTCACCGGAGTGACCTGGAGCGAGCCGCATGGGACGATGCGGAGCGAATCGGCGGAGTTGCCGCAGGGCTCGGCGATGCATTTCTCGGGACACCCCGGTCAATTGTCGGAAACGGCCGAGGTGGTGTGCATTACCACGGATGCCTTCGTGGTCGCCTCGGGTGTCGGTGTGGGGATTCTGATTCGGACCGGATTGCGTCCCGGGTCACTGGAGATCGAGCGGAACCCCGAAAAGGTTCGCGCCTTCCTCCTCGAGCGTGGCTACGAGGAAGAAGGCGCGTCGTAAGCAACGGCATGGCGTTGACTACTTCTTCGGCGCGCGGGTGAAGAGGAGATAGTCGCCTTTGTTGCGGTGTGGCGCGGGATCGGCCGTCGTCAGGTCGCCAACCGGAATGGCCGACAGAATGACGGAGCGCGCACCCGGCGCGCGTCGCCGTGCGCGTTCGACGGTCCCCAGCCCCTCGTCGCTGTGAAACGCACCGTCTACATGAAACACGGTCGTTCCACGCGGGGCACGCGTCCAGGCATCAGCCACCGCTTCACCCATCGCTTCATCCTTCACGCACTGCGCTTCGTAGAAGCGATCGGTCATCTGCGCCATCGCCTCGGCATCAGCGGCCGTCGGCGGCCCACCACCGGCGCTGTGCCCCTTCATCGTTTCGGCGAACTTGGCATGGTACGCGTCCTTCGGGCAGGCATGTTCGCGCGCCATGAGGCCGCGGTCGCGCACGTTCATCGTGTCCAACACGGCCAGGCCGCGCCGGCTCACCGCACTCGCCAGGCGACGCGGCACATTTGACGCGATCACGGGCCATCCCCGAACGCGCGCCAGCTCGACCATCGGGCGATAGTCGGTCGCATACCGATCCCACGGACGCGATCCGGCGAGAAACGTCGACTCCGGAATCATGCCGGCGAGATACTGATCCATGATGGGCTGCACATCGCGCTCGAACATCTCGAGCGACACGACCACCTGCGATCGCCGCTCCCCAAGGGCGGCGAGTACCGCATGCTCTGCAGCATGTGTGGCAGGGTCGTCATGCTGTTCGCCGAAGAACACGACATCGTGCTTCCCCACTGCCTCGGCAAGGCTACGGAAATCCACCCACCGCGACGCACGCACATCGTACACGCGCAGGGCCGCCGGGGTCGGCTGTGTGGAAACGGAGCGGGCGCCGCCGCAGGCACCAAGCAGAACGAGAGCGGCTACCGCCGCGTGTGCATGAGCTCGTATCACGTTGTCGGATTGTTAAGGTCATCCCCCAGCGGGGAGGGACCTGTTTGGGCGAGGAGGTGACTGGCGCTGAGCCGCACGCTGAACCGCACGGTGAATCGGATGAGGCGTGGGACGAGGCGCATGAGCGGACCGCGTGAAACGTGATGCAACGGGAAATGTACTCCGCGCCTTCCCGCCCCGTATTTTTCTCCGCATGCACGACCAGCCCGCCCTGTTGCTGACACTTGCCGCCGCGTTCGGCATGGCGTTCGTGCTTGGATTCCTCGCGACCAAGCTCCGGTTGCCGCCGTTGGTTGGGTATCTGGTCGCCGGAATCGTGATTGGTCCCCACTCGCCGGGGTTCGTAGCGGATATCGCGCTGGCGAGTCAGCTCGCCGAGATCGGGGTGATCCTGCTGCTGTTCGGGGTCGGGTTGCACTTTTCGCCGGGCGATTTGCATCGCGTGCGTGGAATCGCACTGCCCGGTGCGGTCCTTCAGATGTCGGTTGCCGCCACGCTGGGGTTCGCGCTCGCCCGGTGGTGGGGGTGGAGTGCTGCGGCGTCGGTAGTCTTCGGCGCATCGCTAATGGTGGCAAGTACCGTGGTCGTCCTGCGCGTCCTCGAGGATCGCGGACTCCTCGATTCCAGTGATGGCCGCATCGCGGTCGGCTGGCTCGTTGTGGAAGACCTTGCCGTCGTACTCGTACTCGTGCTGCTCCCGTCGATCGTGGGACTGCTCGGCGCACCGGGACGTGATTCGGTCAGCACCGAGGCGCTGATGCGCATGATCGGCATGACGATCCTCAAAGTCGTCGCCTTTATTGCACTCATGGCGGTGGTCGGGCGTCGGGTCGTGCCGTGGCTCCTCACGGTCATGGCCCGTACAGGTTCGCGGGAGCTGTTCACCCTGGCCGTGCTCGGCGTCTCGCTGGGGGTCGCCGTCGGCGCGTCCAGTCTCTTCGGTGTGTCCTTCGCACTAGGCGCGTTCGTCGCCGGGGTCGTGATCAGCGAGTCGGACCTCAGCTATCGTGCCGGGGCCGATGCATTGCCCAT
This sequence comes from Gemmatimonadota bacterium, assembly GCA_039797155.1. GTDB lineage: Bacteria > Gemmatimonadota > Gemmatimonadetes > Gemmatimonadales > Gemmatimonadaceae > Gemmatimonas. Next base: position 4,259 of record JBDKIJ010000287.1, read on the forward strand.
GCAGGATGCATTCGCCGTGCTGTTCTTCGTCTCGGCCGGGATGCTAATCGATCCAACCGTGTTGATCGAAGCACCGATGCGGCTGGTGGGGACGGTCGGCGTGATTCTGATCGGCAATTCGCTTACCACCGCGATCTTGCTCGTCTCGCTTCGACATCCGCTCGCTGCGTCACTGCGGCTCGCTGTCAGCTTCGGACAGATCGGCGAGTTCTCGTTCATTGTGGCGGCGCTTGGTGTTTCCCTTGGCGTGCTTCCCGAGGATGGACGCAGTCTGATCATGGCAGCGGCGCTGATCACGATTGTCATCAACCCGCTGCTCTTCCACGCCATTGACGCGCTGCGTGAATGGCTCGCGTATCATCCCGAGTTGGTGGATCGTCTCGAGCGGCGTGCGGCAGATCCGGTGATCGCGACGGGTGAATGGGCGGCGCCGTTATCGAATCATGTCATTCTGATCGGCTACGGCCGAGTCGGACGGACCATTGGCGAAGCCTTTCGCCACGTGGGGATCCCCTTTGTCGCCATCGATCAGGATCGACGCACCGTCGAGGCGATTCGCGCTGAAGGGGTCCACGCCATCTTTGGTGATGCGACGCGGCCGGGGATTCTTCAGCATGCTCATCCGGAGCGCGCGCGGGTACTGGTGATTGCCGCCCCCGATCCGTACCACGCACGTCACGTGATCGAACTTGTCCGCCAAACCAATCCATCCATCGAAGTCGTGGTGCGGACGCACGGTGAACAGGAACAGCGCTTCTTCGAGCGGATGGGCGTCAATCGAGCGCTGATGGGCGAACGGGAACTGGCGTACGGTATGGCCTATTACGGCCTCCGCGCCGCCGGGTGCAGCGACGACGACGCGGATCAGGTGATGGATGTACTCCGCGAGGAGACGCGGGACCCGCTGCGTGAGCGGGCCCCGATGACGCCGTGACCTAGACGCGATTTACACCCGGGCGACCATGTTCGAGCCGCCAGGTGCTCGCTGTGCGGATCGGTGAACCCGGGCGGGTGACATAATCGAGCGCCTTGATCTCCGTGGTCCAGCTATTCGCGTCCACGGTACACCGAACGTAGCCACGCCGATTCTCATACCACTTGAGGTGCGGGTTCTCCCGCTGCATGGCACTGAGACGCTGATCGGTGATGCTGACCCCATCGCCATCCGACGCGATGCTGGTGCCACAGAATTCTGCGCCGATGACCGGCTGATCGGGACGCAGGAACCCGCTGCGTAGCTCGTTCACCCAGTTGCTGTGAATGTCGCCGGTGATCACTACGGTGCGATTGGGTGCGCGTTTCGCGACGGCACCGAGCAGGCGCTCGCGGGCACCGGCATACCCACTCCACATATCCATCGCGAACGCATCGACGTCACCTGGTGTGGTGTCGTACGGTGCGACCATGACACCATTGGCGAGGATCTGCCAGCGGGCGCGTGAGGCGCCGAGTCCGTCTACCAGCCACTTTTCCTGGGTCGCACCGAGGATGCCGTTCGATGGATCGAGGGCATCCTCACAGAGTGGCTTGGTGCCGGCGCCACAGGGCTGCGGCGTCCGATACTGTCGCGTGTCGAGCACCCAGAAGCGGCCGAGCGCGCCCCAGTTGGCGGTGCGCGTGATGTTGAGGTCGGCCCACGACTGCGCGCGCGGGACGCGCACCGGCTGGTGTTCCCACCACGCCTGATAGGCGGCAGCGCGACGAAAATGCATCTGCTCCACCGACTCCATCAGATTTTCGCCGTGTCCGCCGGCGTAGTTGTTGTCGACCTCGTGATCATCCCACGTCACGAGCCAGGGGCAGCGCGCGTGGGCCGCCTGCAGCAGCGGGTCGCTCTTGTACTGGGCGTAGCG
>JBDKIJ010000288.1:0-5849 GCA_039797155.1 Gemmatimonadota bacterium
GTGAATTTCATGAAGCCGAACGGCTTCGTCGCCGCGGCATCAATGACTTCCCACACGTTCACGCCCAACTTGTCGCAGACGATCGCGATTTCGTTGACCAGCCCGATGTTCACGGCACGGAAGGTGTTTTCGAGCAGCTTGACCAATTCTGCCGCTTCCGGCGACGACACCGGCACGACGGTATCGATACAACTGGCATACAGCGCCGATGCCACCTCGACGCAGGCGGGGGTGAGCCCCCCAACGACCTTCGGGGTGTTCTTCGTGTGATAGACCGGATTACCCGGATCGACGCGTTCCGGGCTGAACGCCACGAACACGTCCCTCCCGACGGTCAATCCCTTCGCTTCGAGTCGCGGCTGCAACAGTTCCCGTGTCGTGCCGGGATACGTGGTGCTTTCCAGTACGACACACAGGCCGGGGTGTGCCTGGCGAGCGATGGCATCGGCCGCCGACAGCACATACGCCATATCGGGATCGCGCGTCTTGGACAGCGGCGTCGGGACGGCAATGGATACCGCATCGCACTGTCCCAGGCTCATTTCGTCCGTAGTGGCCGAGAAGCGTCCCGCCTCGACGGCGGACTTGACCGTGGCTGACGGGATGTCCTGAATGTGCGAGGCGCCGCTCATCAGCAATTCGACCACCCGCTGACTGACGTCGTACCCGATCACCGTGAACCCCGCGTGGACGAATTCCATCGCCAACGGCAGGCCCACGTACCCGAGTCCCACCACACCGATCACGGCGCGACGGTCTGCGATCTTCGCGAGCAAGACGTCCTTCATCGATTCACTCACCGTCACAGGGACGCTCCGTCATTTGCTTCCGAAAAAGGCACGAACGGCATCGATGACCTCGTCGATCTGTTCCGGTCGAAGTTCCGGATAGATCGGTAGAGACAGCACATCGGATGCCGCCCGCTCGGCCTCGAGACATTGCCCTTCCGTGTACCCGAGGTAGGCGAAGCAGGGCTGCAGGTGCAGCGGGAGCGGGTAATACACATTGGAACCGATGCCGCGATCTTTGAGAAAGGCCTGCAGATCGTCGCGGCGAGGCACGCGCACGGTGTACTGATTGAAAATGGAGGTGTTCGCCGGATCGATGTACGGCGTCGTCACCTCCGGCACATCGGCGAACGCCGCATCGTACCGTGCCGCGTTGCGGCGGCGCGCCTCACTCCAGGATGCGAGGTGCGGGAGCTTGGCCTTGAGGACCGCGGCCTGCAGCGCGTCGAGTCGGCTGTTGTAGCCCACGATCTCGTGGTAGTACGTGCGACGGCTCCCGTGCGTCCGCAGCTTCATGAGCGTTTCGAAGTGCGACTCGTCCTGCGTGACGATCATGCCGCCATCACCATACCCGCCGAGGTTCTTCGACGGAAAGAAACTGAAGGTACCGATCGTGGCCGTTTCGCCGGCCATGGTCAAGCGCCCGTCGATGATGCGACTTGCGCCGATCGACTGCGCGGCATCCTCGATGACGGGGAGGCCACCGGCCGCAGCCATAACCTGCTCGATCGGCGCCATCTGTCCGAAGAGATCCACCGCAATCACGGCCTTTGTACGTGGCGTGATTGCTGCGGCGATGTTGGCCGGATCGATGTTAAAGGTGCGCGGATCGATATCGACGAAGACCGGCCGCGCGCCCACGTTGTGGATCGCACCGCCGGTGGCAAAGAAGGTGAACGGCGTGGTGATGACTTCGTCCCCATGGCCGACACCCAACGCGCGCAGCGCCAACAGGATCGCATCGGTGCCATTGGCGCAACCCACCGCGAATTTCGTCTGCGACAGTCCGGCGACTTCACATTCGAGCTGACCGACGGGATTGCCGAGGATGAACGCCTGCTCGTCAACGACCGCCATCAGCGCGGCAACTACTTCGTCGCGGATGGTAGCGTGTTGTGCCTTCAGGTCCAGGAGTGGTACGGCCATCGGACTAGTCCTCAGATGTTCACACGAAGCGGCAGCGGCACATCGCGCCCGGTCTTCGCGGATTCGTAGATACCCAGAATGAGCTCGAGCGACTTGCGTCCTGCTCGACCATCGGTGTCCGGCTGCGCGGTACCACGCAGCACCGGCACCACGTTGCGATAGTAGCCTTCGTGCCCGAATCCGTACACGGACGTGGGATTGGTAGCCGCCTGCTCGATCAGCTTGTCGTCATCGTCGTAGTCGGCGAACTGCCAGTGCTCGACCTTGTTCACGGCCACGCCGCCGATTCGCACCGTGCCCTTCTCCCCGATGATCGTGAACGATCCCTCGAGATTCTTGGGGTAGGTCAGCATCGTGACTTCGATCGTGCCGATTGCGCCGGAACGGAATTTCATGATCGCGACGCCACTGTCTTCGGCCTCGATGCGCCGTGCCAACGTGGCGGTCTTGGCCATGACGCTTTCCACCGGCCCCATGAACCACTGCATGAGATCGACATAGTGGGACGCCTGATTCATGAACGCCCCCCCGTCGAACTCCCATGTGCCACGCCAGGGCGCCTGATCGTAGTACTCCTGCGGGCGCGTCCAGCGCACGGTACAGTTGGCCATGTAGATACGCCCGAAGCGCCCCTTGTCGAGTGCGCGCTTGAGCAGCACGATCGGCGGATTCAGGCGATTCTGCTTGACGACGAAGAGATGCACGCGATGGTCATCGCACGCCTGAACCAGCGCATCGGCTGCCGCCAGCGAAATCGCCATCGGCTTTTCACTGATGACATGGCGACCGGCACGCGCGGCGATGATGCCGTGCTGCGGATGCAATCCACTCGGCGTCGCGAGGACCACCACGTCGCTGGGGATCGCGGCGAGCATTGCCTCGAGATCCGTGAACCAGGGGACGCTCTGCTCGGCACCGGCGGCCTGCGCCCGCTCGGTGATGGTGTCGCACACGGACACCAGTTCGAACTCGGGGATCTTGGCAATCGCGTCCAAGTGGTTGCGGCTGATCCGGCCACACCCCACCAGGGCCAGGCGTATACGACGATCCGCGGGTATGCTGCGCTCGGTCATGCGTTCTGCCCCTCATCAATCCGTGTCACCACGTCACCCTGTCGACGATACTGCGCGCCCGTACCACTACAGCGCAGCAGCTCGTCCGCGCCCGCCGGCGGCGTCGCGTCGACCGTCTCCAACCGAAAGCCGGCCTCCGACATCCAACCGGTACGACGTGCCGGAACGCCCGTCATCAACGCGTAGTCCGGAACATCGCGATTCACGACGGCGCCGGCCCCAATGAACGCGTAGCGGCCGATCGTCACCCCGCACACGATAGTCGCATTGGCACCAATGGATGCCCCGCGCCGCACCAGCGTGCGTCGATACTCGCTCTTGCGTGACACCGCGCTTCGCGGATTGAACACGTTCGTAAACACCATCGATGGGCCACAGAACACGTCGTCCTCCAGCTCCACCCCCTCATACAGCGAGACGTTGTTCTGAATCTTCGCGTTCTCGCCGACCCGTACGCCGTTCATCACCACCACGTTCTGACCGAGCGAGCACCGTGCGCCAATAACGGCGCCGCCCATGACGTGGGCGAAGTGCCAAACCCGCGAGCCCGCACCGATGACGGCGCCCGCATCCACGTATGCGGATTCGTGCACCATCGCATCGGCGCCCATCGTGACTCCAGCCGCGACATGTCCGTCACCCGGCGCCGTGACCATCTCCGGCGAGGACGGACTCCGGCTCACGCCTGCCCCACGAGCGTAGGCGGCACGGTGCGTGCCGCAAGGATTTCGTGCCACTCCTGCACGGAGCGGACGACCGGTTCCCTGCCACGGCGCGCCGCAATCGCTTCCACCGCCGCATTCGCCGCGGTCAGCGTTGTGGTATACGGCACCCGGTTCGCGATCGCCGCCTGCCGGAGCTTTTCATCATCCACCTGCGCGTGCTTGCCAAGCGGCGTGTTCACCAGCAACTGGACTTCGCCGTTGAGGATCATGTCGACACCGTGCGGGCGCCCCTCATGCACCTTGAGCACCCGCTTCACCGTGACCCCTTGCTGCTCGAAGAACGCCGCGGTCCCGCTGGTAGCCGCGATTGCAAAGCCGAGTGCCTGCAATCGTGCAGCCAGCTTGGCTGCCGCGGGCTTATCGGCGTCGTTGACCGTGAAGAAGACGGCACCGTCGCGCGGCAGCGCATTGTCCGCGGCAATCTGCGACTTAAGGAAGGCCGCACCGAAGTCATCATCGATTCCCATGACTTCGCCGGTCGAGCGCATTTCCGGGCTCAGGACGGGATCGAATTCCCGGAACTTGTTGAACGGGAACACAGCTTCCTTCACACTGACATACGGCGGGATGATTTCCTGCGTGAAGCCCACTTCGGCCAACGTCTCACCCAACATCAGGCGCGCAGCGACTGACGCCAGCGAAACGCCGATGGCCTTCGACACGAACGGCACGGTGCGCGACGCGCGCGGGTTCACCTCGATGACGTAGACCTGTCCATCCTTATACGCATACTGGACGTTGATCAGACCCACGACGCCAAGGCGTTTCGCGAAGGCGACCGTATGCGCCTTCATCTGCTCGACCGCCGCGGGCGGAATCAGGTAGGGGGGCAGGACGCACGCCGAATCGCCGGAGTGAATCCCCGCACTTTCGATGTGCTCCATCACGGCGCCGATGACGACGTCCGTGCCATCCGACAATGCATCGACGTCCGCTTCGAATGCGTCCTCGAGGAAGCGATCGACGAGCACCGGGCGCTCTTCACTGACCCGAGCTGCCCGCTCGAAGTATTCGCGGAGCGACGGCTCATCGTGGACGATTTCCATGGCGCGTCCACCCAGCACGTACGACGGGCGTACGAGGACCGGGAAACCGATGTCGTGCGCAATGAGGACCGCCTCGTCGACACTGGTCGCGGTACCGTTCGCCGGCTGCTCGATCCCGAGCTCGCGCGCGATGGCCTCGAAACGTCGACGATCTTCGGCGGCATCGATGGCGTCGGGAGACGTCCCGAGAATGCGGACGCCGGCGGCCTCAAGGGGACGGGTAAGCTTAAGCGGCGTCTGGCCGCCCAGCTGCACGATCACTCCTTCCGGCTGTTCATGCTGCACGATCTCGAGGACATCTTCGAGGGAGAGCGGCTCGAAATACAGCTTGTCCGAGATGTCGAAGTCGGTGGACACCGTCTCCGGATTGGAGTTGACCATGATGGTCTCATAGCCCTGCTGACGCAGCGCGAGTACCGCGCGCACGCAGCAGTAGTCGAACTCCACCCCCTGTCCGATGCGATTCGGACCGGAGCCGAGAATCACGACCTTCTTTCGCCCTGCGGTCGCGGCTTCGCTTTCCTCATCGTAGTTGCCGTAGAGATACGGCGTGCTCGACGGGAATTCACCGGCGCAGGTGTCGATCATCTTGTACGACGGGCGTACGCCCAGCGACCACCGCAGCGCCCGGGCCTCCGTCTCGGTCTGCCCGCGCAGTGCGGCGAGCTGACGATCCGAAAAGCCGAACCGCTTCATCCGGCGCATCGATTCGGCATCGACGGCGGCGAGCCCCTGATACCACGACTCGGCCTCGAGCAACTCCTGCATCTGATCAAGGAACCACGGATCGATCCCCGTGATCTCGTGCAGCTCGCGCGTGGCCATGCCATCGAGCATCGCCCGCTTGAGCTGGAAGATGCGCTCCGGTGTGGGGCGCCGAATGGCACCACGCAACTCCTCGCGCGAGCCCTCCGTCAGGCGATCATCCTGCAATCGTTCACCGATGGCCCAGCCTGGGCGCCCGGTCTCGAGCGCTCGCAGCGCCTTCTGGAACGCTTCCTTGAACGTCCGGCCTATCGCCATGGACTCGCCGACCGACTTCATCTGCGTGGTGAGTCCCGGATCGGTCGC
>JBDKIJ010000289.1:0-3442 GCA_039797155.1 Gemmatimonadota bacterium
CCCAGGCAGCCATTCACGCCGAAGGGCTGGCCGGCGGCGTTCACGAGGCGTGCGCCCCCCACCGTGGCGCCCTCGCACACCTGACGCGCCGTAGTGCCGTTCGACGGGTCGAACGGATCGGTGAAGCCGCGCCCCTGGGCCACGCCGTAATCGAAGCGGCCGCCAAGGCTGATCGTGATGAAGTCGTACTCGATCTTGTTCTGGATGTACGCGGCCGCCTCGTAGGGCTTCGCCCGGTACACCATGCTGGTGGTCGGCTGGATACCGGAGTTCGTGCCGAACGCCTGAATGTCGTTGTACGACATGTCGTGGTTGATGTACTGCACGCCGACGCCGAGCTCATTGTGGTCGGTGATCTGCGACTTGAAGTCGAGACGCACCGTGCGCGACGTGTAGGACTCCCCGCCATACGTACCGCCGGCAATACCGCCGTACGGCACCCGATCACCACCGGCGACCGTCGGCGACGGACTCAGGAAGCCCTGATCGAAGTTCTGACGGAAGAACGGCCCCGGAATACAGGTACCCGAGAAGAACGGGCAGGTCACGCGCTCGAACGAGGTCTGCGCGACGCGCAGCTGGAGATCCGAGCGGCCGAAACGCTGCTGCAGCGTCCCGACGTACACGGTGCCCTGGTCGCGAACCGACGGCTGGATCATGTCGCGCGACGCCCGATTCCCGGCGTCGTTCAGCACGAAGAGCGAATCGGCGCGGTTGTTCACCAGCGCGAGCGGGTCGCCACGGAACTGATAATAGAAGCGACGGTCATAGTTGCGGCGCGCACGGTCGCCCGTGACGGCCGTGAACTTCACCGTCGTATTCGACGTCGCGAGCCACGTCAGCTTGCCGACGAGCTGCGAGTTTTGCGACACGCCGAAGCCCTGCCAGCCGGCCGCGAGATCGCGCGACGCCGGATTCAGGACGTTGTCCGTGCGGATGCCGTTCCGGATATCGGCCGCATTGTTGACGGTGAAGACGTCGTCGTCGAACTGCAGGACGCGCGCGGCCTGGCTGTTCACCTGGCCCGAGACGGCGTAGCGGAGCTTCGCGTTCGTCCCAGGCACCGGTCCGGAGAGATAACCGCGGAGCAGCTGCACGCCGTTCGCAATGTCCTGCTGCGAACCGAAGAGGCGACCCGGGATCCCGGAGTTCCGGTAGTCGATGGAGCCGGACACTTCCGACCCACCCTCACGGAGCGCGTTGTTGATGACGCCCGAGAGCGCATTGCCGTACTGCGGATCCATGTGGCCGCGCTGGAACACCGTCTGCGCCACGGCAAGGCCATTGACCGAGACGGCGTCGGAGCCGAAGAGCGGGTTGTTGATCGGGATGCCGTCGATCATCGACAGCGTCGCACCACCGCGCGAGCCGCGCACGCGCACCGCCTGCACCGTCGAGCGCTGCTCTTCCGCGAGCGATACGATCTGGGTGTTGTCGGGCACCTGCGTGAAGCCCTGCTGCAGCGCCAGCACGCCGGCGATCGTCGTCACCGGCAGCGACTGGATCTGTTCGGCCGTGATGACCGACTGCGAGCCGACCTGACCACGCTGCACCAGCGGCACCTGCTCCGCCTGCACCGTGACGGCCTGCAGCGTCTGGTTCGATGCCTTCAACTTGAAGTTCTGCTCGGTCGTCTGGTCGATCGTCAGCACCACGTTCGTGGCGTTGACGCTCTGGAAACCAAGGCGGCGGGCCTGGACGGTATAGGTGCCCGGTGGCACCTGAATGATGAAGAACCGACCAGTGGCGTTGGTGTTCGCGCCAAGCGTCGTTCCCTGGATCACAACGGCCACGCCTTCGATCGGCTTGCCCGATTCCGCGTCGGTCACCACACCGGTCAGCTTACCGGTCTGGGCCTCGGCGGCCGTGATCGGCGCGGCCAGCGCCGCACCCAGGATCGTCGCGAATAGCCACCGACGACGTCCAAGAAACCTCATCTGCTCCTCCGGGAGGGGTGTACTACGAGACAACTGGACCATCCCTCATCACTGAGGCATGGAACCTGTACAGTCGCGTCGCAACCTACTGCCGGACCCGTCTATGTCAACGCCATTTTTTCGCACAGGCGCCCTACGGCGACCGTGCGACAACGTCTTGTTTGTCAATGACTTGGGGCGCGCTCTGACAATTGGTCGCCGCCCCGACGGCGCGCGTCTTAACGCACGCGGGCGCGATAGGTCCGCGAGAGACGCAGCGTTGACCCGTCCCCCAGCACCAGGAGCCCGTCGCCCCCTGGGAGCGGGCTCATCTCCCGCACGCGGTCCATGTTCACCACGATCCGGCGGTGAATGCGCACGAATTGCCGGGGATCGAGCGCCGCCTCGATGGCGCAGATGGTCCCCCGCGTGCGATGCGCCCCGCCGCTCGCGTGGACCTTGATGTAGTTCCCGTCGGCCTCGAACCAGTCGATGTCCGCCAACGACACGAAGCGCGTCCGGCGTCCCTCACGGACCAGCACGCGCAGCGGACGGACCTCCGACCCTCCGCGTCCACCGTCCTCGAGGGAGAGATCGAGCACGGCGTCTTCACCGGGTTCACGCACGCGCACAACCCGGCCGTCCGCCATACGCGACGCCTCGCGCCAGGGCGCGGTCGGCACCAGCGTCCCGGTGGCGGGAATCCGCCCCTTCTTCGCCGCCTCTGTCGGTCGCGTCAACGGCCCGGACAGGTCGAGCACACCGGCCCTTGCGGCTTCCGCAAGCAACCGCTGCAACTCGTCGGCGGTCCGCAACACCGCCGCCTGCAGCGCCGTTTGACGCCCCCGGGTCAACGCCTCCTGTAAACGCTCGGTCGGCGCCGGCCACCGCACGAAATCCGTCGCCTGCACATCGAAGGCCTTCACCGCATCGTCGTCTCTGGTCCCGATCACGAGGAGCGCCGCGGGGCGCTGCGCTGCCATGATCTCGCGTACAAGGGGCCAGCCGGGGCCATCCAGCATCGCGGGATACACAATCACGACATCCGCCGACGAGGCCGTAACGGTGGCCGTGGCTGCGGAGGACCACGCGGCCATCGCCGACGCGCGATCAGCGAGTGGACCAATCAGCGTCAGCTCCATCGACGCCGCCAACGTGGCAAGTGAAGCACGCAGGTCGGACGGGACCTGACCAAGGACGACGGCGCGGAGTGGCATGGGGGGGAGCGGAGGTCGGCCGATAACGGGACGTGCAAACGCGACCACAGGTCGCATTCACCACGACTCACCCTGCATTACGAGTTGGTCATGCAGGACGTTGCGGTACCAATCCGACCCAGCCGCCGGGACAAAAAACGACACGCGGGTCAGGTAGAACCCTGACCCGCGTGTCATCATCTGTTTCGCACTCTCATGTTCCGGTCGAAACGGCGGCTCGCCCTGCACCGCCCTGCACGACGAGCCCCGCCTCGACACTCGCGCTCACCCGAAGGGAGCGCGGACCTGCCACACGATCCGCGGGTTACG
>JBDKIJ010000290.1:0-7047 GCA_039797155.1 Gemmatimonadota bacterium
GTCGGCCAGCGCTGCAATAATGCGATTGCGCTCGGGGAAGGAACCGGGATGCCCAGTACTGCCCGCAGGCAGCTCCGACAGCAGAAGCCCTTCCTCACCGATACGCTGCTGCAGGGCATGATGCGTTCGCGGATAGCACCGATCGAGGCCGGTACCGAGCACGGCGACGGTGCGTCCTCCCGCCTCCAGCGCCGCCACGTGGGCGGCCGCATCGATCCCCTGTGCGAGCCCACTGACCACCGCAATCCCGGCGCGCGCGCACGCCGTGGCGAGGGCGCGAGCAGTCCGCACCCCGTACGGCGTCGCGTGACGCGTGCCCACGATGGCTACCGCGGGGGCCGCCGCGCATGCCAGCATGCCGCGGGCGTAGAGCGGATCGGGAGGACGCCTCAGCTCCCGGAGGCGCGCCGGATACTCCGGCGACGATGCCGGAACGATGCTGTCGTCGTGCTCAGGGGAGAAGCTGCGCATCCCGCTCCGGCTTTTCTGCGGCAGTTCGCATTGCCAACAGCTCACGCCACCACGCATCCAAGAGGGTGTCCAGCCCCATCCGCCCCGGCGCACTGATCGCGTACATGCCGAACGCGCCTGGTGCCGAGATCTCGGGGATGTAATGCTCACCGAGAAGGTCGAGTTTGGAGAACACCACGCAATACGGCTTGGCCGCAAGCTCCGCCGAATAGGCGGCAATCTCGTGTCGCAGCTGGTCGAGTTCCGCCTGCCAGTCCTCCGCGTCGATGGGGATCAGGAAGGCGAGCAGACGCGTCCGTTCGATGTGACGGAGAAATTGGAGGCCGAGGCCTTTCCCTTCGTGCGCGCCCTCGATGATCCCCGGAATGTCGGCCACGACGAAGGAACGATGATCGCTGAGCGGCACCACCCCGAGATTCGGGGACAGCGTGGTGAACGGGTAGTCGGCAATCTTGGGGCGTGCAGCCGAAATCACCGACAGGAGTGTGCTCTTGCCCGCATTGGGTTGCCCCACCAGCCCGACATCGGCGATGAGCTTGAGTTCCATCTCGAGCGTACGCGCCTGCCCTTCTTCACCCGGTTGCCATTCGCGCGGTGACTGATGCGTGGCGGTGACGAAAAACGCGTTGCCCTTGCCGCCACGTCCCCCCTTGGCGACGAGCAGCGTGTCGCCATGGTCCATGACCTCGCCGATCAGCTCCCGTGTGTCGGCATCCAGAACCACCGTGCCTGGAGGCACGGGCAGCACGATATCCTCGCCCGAACGTCCCGTGCGATTGGAGCCCTCCCCGTGCTGGCCGCGTTCGGCCTTCCACGCATCGCGGTACGTGTAATCGAGCAGCGTGGTGAGGTTCCGGTCCGCCCGCACGATCACATCCCCACCCCGCCCTCCATCCCCGCCGTCTGGGCCGCCCATCGGGACGTACTTCTCTCGACGGAACGAGGTCTGTCCCGATCCTCCGGTGCCGGCTTCCACTTTGACGAGTACGCGATCGACGAACATGACAGTCCTGACGATGAAGATGATTCCCGGGCGCGCGATCGCGCACCAAGACGAAAGCTAGTCCGTCCCCGGTGTTCCCTGTACACGCGCCCACAAGGCGCCATAGCGCTCATGGTCCTCCGTGTGGAGCATGGGCGCCAGCACGTCGAGTGCCGCCGCAATGACGGGCGCTGACACACCAGCGTTCAGCGCACCGTGGAGGTGCGCATGCAGTTGCCGATCCTGCCGGCTGATGGCGCAGGCCGCCACGATGCACAGTTCGCGACGCCCAAGGTCCAGCGCCCCCCGGGAGAGCACTTTGCCATACCCTTCCTCGATCATCCAACGGTCAAGCGCAGGATGCAGCGCGGCGATGTGGTCCCGCAGCCGGTCATACCACGCGCCATACACCACCGCGCAGGTCGCCGCCCCACGGAGTTGCTGCGCCGTGTGGTCATCGATGGCGTGGAGATCGATCGCTGGGGCGGGTCGCCCCGTGATCCGACGCCACTCACGCATGCCGTTGAGCGCCCGAGGAAACCCCGCGAAGAGATATGTCTGGAGAATGACCTCCTCGATCCACAGCGCGCGGACATCCTGCTCTGCCTCCGTGAGCAACCTCCGGACTTCTCCCTCGGTCCCACCAGCAAGCACGGCCGCCACCCGTACCAGCATGGCCGTCTCCGCATCAAGTGCGATCAATGTGTCGACGGGACTGGGGGTATGCGGTACCACGGCATCGCCGGACGGATCATTCGAACGCAACTCGGCGGCATTCACTCAGCTCGGCTCCGTTGCCTGCGTGGCCACCATGGGAATGCCGATGACGCCAACCTGTTCCTGACGCGTATTGCGAACCGGTCGATCCCACCACGGCTGCAGCGACGGCGGGAGCACATCGTCAAAGACATCAAGTGCCCGGAGCACCGCCAACACCGCCGGATACTGCGCGCGCGCCGCCCCATCCTCGACCTTCACGGCAATCCCGATCCCCCGCTCCACCAGCGCAAGCGTATGCACCCCTTCCGCCCCGATCTTGCAGAGCACACGGCCGCCACACGCCTCCATGAGCACCGTGTCGAATCGCTCGGTCCCACCCACCAGGAAGGGGCGTGTCGTCATCGCGGACACGATGCGTGTGGCCGCCATGTCTCCGACGGTGACGGACCACGCCAACCGCGCGTATGCGAGCGCCATGTTTTCGAGCGGCAAACCGAACACACTCACGCCGCATCCATCGGTGCCAACCGCGAGCGACTCCTCGCGGAGTCCGGCCCACGTCGCGACCATACGCCGCCCTTCCTCCTGCACCGGATGGGTCGCAACGTGATACCCGGCCGTCGCGACCCCGAGCTGCTGCGCCCGCGCCAGCATGGCCGTGTGCTTACCGGAGCAGTTGTTATGCACGCGTGTCCAGCGGCCGCCGGCGTCGCGGAGCATGCGCGCCCCACGCTCGGCCAACGGCTCATGGGGGCCGCAGGCCAGATGGCTCTCATCAAGGCCGATGGCATGCAGCATGGATTCCGCCAGCGCCACATGCTCCGGCTCTCCACCGTGTGACGCGCACGCGAGCGCCAATTCATCAACGCTCCACCCCAGCGACTCAAGTCCTCCGTCGCGGACCAACGCCATGACCTGGAACGGCTTGGCGCAGGAACGCCACCACGTGCGAAGCGCCGGATCGCCCGCGCTGGCCAGTAACTGACCGTGCGCGTCGACCACCGCCGCGTGCACGCGGTGCCGGGACTCAACGAGTCCGCTTCGGGTCACCTCGACGTCGAGTTGCAGGCGACGCGCGGTCGTGTGTTCCCGCGAGGCGATGGGAGGAAAGTCCGGAATGGTCACGCGGGAAAGCTACTCGCCAACGCGGGCCGACCGGAGCCTGGAGCCAGCCACTCCACGCGTCCCGATTCGCTATTTCCTCGCGGCCAGCAGAACGCCCGTCAGCACAAGCACGCCACCAGCGATCGTCCCGAACCCCGGGACTTCGGCAATGCCCGGCAGCAAAGCCGCGAGAAGGGTCGCGCCAATTGGCTCGCCAAGTGTCGTGAGGTTCACCACAAATGCCGGGAGGTGTCCAAGCGCCCAATTCATCCCGGTGTGGCCAAGGAGCATTGGCCCCACGGCAAGCCCAGCGAAAATCAGCAGCTCCTTGGGCGGCTGCGGGGCGAGCGATTGCCCCGTCACGACGACCAGCAGGAGACAGGTGAGCAGTGCGGCGCCGTACACCAGGGCCACGTAGGGCCAGAGATCGAGGAACTGCCGAATGCGGCGGCCGATCAGGTAATAGCCGGCCGCGGTCGCCGCCCCGAGGAGCGCCAGCAGGTCGCCGAACAGCGCCCGCCGACTGTCGCCGCCCTCACCACCGAGTAGCGCCGGCCCGATCGCCATGACGCCACCGGGGACATCGGCAACGCCGACGATCAAGGCGCCAAGCACAGCCAGGCTGATTCCGCCCCATTGGCGACGTGATGGCGGCTCACGCAACCACAGCGCAGAGACGGTCGCAATCAGGACCGGCTGCATGTTCACAAGCGCCACGGAGGCGGCGACGCTCGTGTAGCGCAGTGAGGCGTTCCACGACCAGAAGTGCAGCGCCAGCAGGACACCGGCACCCGCGGCGAGGCCATAGTCGCGCGGTTGCAATCGGGCGTAGCCGCGCCACCCCCGCGTAACGACCAGGGCGATGGCGACGATGACCATCGAGAACGCCAGTCGCCATGTGGCGATAACCAGCGGATCAGCCGTCGAAAGCCGGATCAGCGGCGCGGCAAACGAGATCCCCACGAGCGACGCCGCCAATACGAAAAACGCCCCACGGCGGGTCGTATCAGTCGTCGCATCAGCCGTCGGAGACGTCGTTGGAGGCGTGGTCGGAGTTGAGGACACGGTCGGCTAAGCTAACGCCCGCCCACTCGACGGCCAGTCCACCCCTGTCCCGCCAACGTCAGGTCGGCAGTAGGTTGTACGCATGACTCCGTCCATTTCCCGGGCACGCCTGACCGAGCTGCTGCATGCTGCGCGCAGCCAGCACGTGGTCATCATCGGTGACGCGATGCTGGATGTGTACCTGCGAGGTGACGTCGATCGCATCTCGCCGGAAGCACCGGTTCCGGTGGTACGCGTACGCGATCGCAAACTGGCACTGGGTGGCGCGGCGAACGTCGCCCAGAATGTGGCGGCCCTCGGGGCGCGCTGTGATCTCGTCGCCGTCATCGGTGACGATCGCGCGGGGGCGACGCTCCGTGAGCACCTGAGCGGCGACGGCATGCAGGCGCGAGCCCTGGTCACCGTCGATCGCCCCACGACCACCAAGACGCGCGTCATGGCGCGCGCCCAACAGCTGGTCCGATTCGACGAGGAAGACGACGCCGACCTCGCCCCGCGCGACATCGAGCGGGTACTCGACGCCATTCGGCAGACGCTCCCCGACGCGACGGCCCTCGTCTTCGAGGACTACAACAAAGGGGTTCTCGTCCCGGGCGTCATCGAGGGTGCGATCGCCATGGCGCGGTCGCGAAACCTGCCGATTGTCGTCGACCCCAAGTTCCGCAACTTCTTCTCGTACCGCGGCGCGACGGTCTTCAAGCCGAATCGTCGGGAGTTGGAAAGTGCGCTCGGCGCCGCCGTGGATCTCGACCATCCCGCGGCGCTCCCTGAGACGTTTGCGCGCCTCGGGGTCGAGCACCTGCTCCTGACACTAGGCGAACGCGGGATGGCCCTCGTATCGGCGAACGGCATCGTGCATCGTGTGCCGACCACCGCGCGCGAAGTGTATGATGTCGTCGGGGCGGGCGACACGGTGACGGCCTATCTGGCCACCATGCTTGCGGCGGGCGCGACGGCGCTCGAGGCTGCCGTCGTGGCGAACTATGCGGCCGGGGTCGAAGTCGGCAAGCTCGGCGCTGCCACGGTAACGGCCGAGGAAGTCCTCGAGGCCCATGAACTCCATCTCGCGGGCGGCTGACCGTTTTCGTTAGTTTTTGTCAGCGGTCGGTACCATCGCCGCCACACCGGTCCGGTAGCTTAGTCGGTTAAAGCAGTCGACTCATAATCGATCGATCGTGGGTTCAAGTCCCACCCGGACCATCGACGCCCCGGCTTCGGCCGGGGCGTTTGTGCGTTCTGGCGCCACTTCCATCACGCGGCGTCGGCCGTTACACTAACTGTCTTGCTGGTGCTTGCTGTCGCCTTGGGCGATAGTGACGGGCGCGTAGCTCAGCTGGTTAGAGCGCTGCTTTCACACAGCAGAGGTCCGGGGTTCGAGTCCCTGCGCGCCCACTGAAACGGGTCGGTGATCATCAGATCGCCGACCCGTTTTTTTGTGCTCGAACCCGTACTGTTAGGACGGCGCAACCAGCGCCTCATCAGGGCGGGTGCCTCCCGGCATCACCATGATCCGCGCCCCGTGCTGTCGCAGCCGCCCGATGGTCCGTTCCTCGAGCCGGGCGTGGAGAACGATCATGTCCTCGTCAGTACGTTGATCCAGTACTTCCCCATCGCGATGCACCTCCGCGATCAGTCGGCCATTCGAGGCCGGGATCCGTACCTCGAGCAGCGGACGCTGCCGACGGAGACTCGCGCGAAGCGAGGCGCGCAGATCATCCAGCCCACCGGGCGTCACCGTCGACGTGAACAGGGAATTCGGCATGAGATTCGACGCCCGTTCACGCACCGCCTGCGCAACCGGGTTGGGCAACGCGTCCATCTTGTTCATCACATACGTGAGCGGACGCCCGACGAGCCCCAGCTCATTGAGGACCCCGTCCACGACGTCTCGCTGCTCTTCCCACGCCGGATGACTGGCATCGATGACGTGCAACAGCAAATCGGCTTCTCGCGCTTCGGCCAAGGTCGCGCGGAATGACGCGACCAGATGGTGCGGCAACTTCCGGATGAATCCGACCGTATCGGTCAGCAGCACCGTATAGCCGTCTCCGATCTCGACCTCACGTGTCAACGGATCGAGCGTGGCGAACAAGCGATCCTCGACGAAGACGTCACTGTCCGAGGCCATCGCGCGCAGGATCGAGGACTTCCCCGCATTCGTGTAGCCCACGAGCGACACCCGGAACTGCGACTGGCGCCCCTGGCGCTGGATCTCGCGCGCCCGCTCGACATCCGCAAGGCGCTCCCGCAGCACCCGGATGCGATGCTGAATGAGACGCCGGTCGGTTTCCAACTGCGTTTCACCGGGGCCGCGCATACCGATGCCGCCGCGCATCTTCTCGAGGTGTGTCCACATGCGCGTCAGGCGCGGCAGGAGATACTCCAGCTGCGCCAATTCCACCTGCATGCGCGCTTCGCTCGACCGGGCACGCGTGGCAAAAATGTCGAGGATCAGCTCCGCGCGATCCATGACGCGCGTCCGCACAACCGCCTCAACGTTCTTGGCCTGCGCCGGCGTCAGCTCGTCATCGAAGATCACGAGGGTGGCTCCGAGCTCCTGAATCCGGAGCTTCAGCTCCTCGACCTTTCCGCTGCCGAGATAGGTACCGGGATGCGGCCGATCCAACTGCTGCGTAAGCGTACCGATCACTTCGGCGCCTGCCGTGTCGGCTAGCCGCGCCAGCTCTTCCAGGTGTTCGTCGACG
>JBDKIJ010000291.1:0-6281 GCA_039797155.1 Gemmatimonadota bacterium
TGCGCCTTGCACATCCTGCGCGCTGATCCCGAAGCGCTTCGAAAGCTCGCTCCACCGGTGGGCGATCAGCTCCTCGAAGGCCTCCTCCACGAGCCGATGGGCCAACGAGTCGCGCTGACCGGCCGCACGGAGCTGCAGCAGGAGGCATTCGCGCAGATCCCGGGCGCCCACTCCCGGCGGATCCAGCTCCTGCACGATGTGCAGCATTGCCAGAATCTCGTCGGCCGAAAAATACGGGACGTCGTCGATGTCCCGCTCTTCCGCTTCCTTGTCGAGGAGCTCATTGATTCCGCGCCGGATCTCGTCGAGCGGACAGGCGAGATACCCATCTTCGCCGATGTTGCCCACGAATTCGTCGGCCAGAAATGCCTGTCTGGGAGACAAGTCCTGGAGCGCCAGCTGCTCGGTCAGATGGTCGGCTAGGTCCTTGGTGTCGACCGTAATCGGTTCGTACCACTCCCGCTGCTCATGTTCCTCTCGCTGCCCCCCGGTCTCGAAGCCGTCCAACAGGACGGCCTCCCAGTCGACCTCATCATCGCCGCTCTTTTCGGGCTCTGCTTCAGCCGCGGTCTCCGGCTCGGCCAGGTCCTGCGGCTCCGAGAGATCGTCAGCCTCGGGACCGTCTTCGTCCTCGTCCTCCGGTTCCACCAATTCGAGAAACGGGTTCGTCAGCAGTTCCTGCTTGAGATGCTGCTGCAGGTCCAGCAACGGCATATACAAGAGATCCATCGCCTGATAGAGGCGTGGATTGACCTTGAGCTCTTGCCGCAGCCCGGCATTCTGCTGAAGTCCTGTTCTCATTCCGTCAGTACCCCATCCTCGGCCTCGGCAAAGCGCGCGCGGAGACGCGCCGTCAACGTCGGCCCCAGGTAGATCTCCGCGACCGTATCGTCGAACACCAGTTCACGAACTGTACCGGAGACTTTGACCTGGCCATCGAACATGATGTAGGCCCGATCGACGATATCGAGCGTCTGTTCGACGTTGTGGTCACTGATGAGCACGCCTATGCCACGATGGCGGAGTCCCGCCACAATGGTCTGAATATCATGCACCGCGATCGGGTCCACCCCGGCGAAGGGCTCGTCGAGCATCATGAATTTCGGCTCGGTCACGAGGGCCCGGGTAATCTCCAGGCGGCGGCGTTCACCGCCGGACAGCTGATAGGCCCTGCTGTACCGCAGGTGCTTGATGCTGAGCTCGTCCAGCAACTGTTCGAGGCGCGCCGATCGATCCGCAGCACTCAGCGGTAACGTTTCGAGAATCGCCAGGATGTTCTGCTCGACGGTCAGCTTGCGGAAGATCGACGGCTCCTGCGAGAGGTAGCCAATCCCCTGTCTGGCGCGCTGGTACATCGGCATCCGGCTGATGTCCCGTCCATCGAGCGCGATCTGCCCGGCTTGTGGCTCAATGAGACCAACCAGCATGTAGAAGGTCGTCGTCTTTCCCGCCCCATTGGGACCGAGCAACCCGACGATTTCCCCTTGGGCAACCCGCAGGGCTACGTCATTCACCACCTTTCGGCCGCGATACACTTTGACCAGCCCGTCCGCCGACAGGACCGACGCGGTTTCGGCGATGGTGTCCCGAGGCGTATGCTTCGGCTGACGATGCTCGCCGGTTTCGTGGATGCGGCGTGCCACTTCGGCACGGTCCCCTACAAGGTTGGTCCACAGGTCCGGGGTGATCCGCAGCTCCGAATCGGGGGCGAGGGTGGCACTGGCGAATGGTTCGATCAACCCACCGGCAGCCAGACGCGGCAGCACTACCGCCGCCAAATGGCTGCGGATCTCATCGGTACTGTGATGGGCCTGATCCGGCGTGGCTGTTCGATATGCGGAGATGAGGTGATGGAGAGGCACCACGCCCTGTTCATTCGCACCGGCTACCAGTGCCTCAAACGTCACGGTCAGGGTTCGATCACC
The DNA here is from genome assembly GCA_039797155.1 of Gemmatimonadota bacterium. Classification (GTDB taxonomy): domain Bacteria; phylum Gemmatimonadota; class Gemmatimonadetes; order Gemmatimonadales; family Gemmatimonadaceae; genus Gemmatimonas. Next base: position 1,926 of record JBDKIJ010000291.1, read on the forward strand.
CTGGAGCACGTCGCCGACCCGCGACTGGATCCGAGACACGGGATCTGTCGGGTGGGCGGATTCGGACATTGTCATGAGAAAACCCGTGAGGAGAACGCAGGGTCGAAACGCCCACCCGATGGCGTGTAATAGAGTGCGACCGGCGGGGGAGGCGTCCGCTTGGGTGGCGTGGCCGGCGTTCGAGTTCCGCGAGGGGCCGTACGTGACGAGCGGCTCTCGGTTTTGGCCTTCATGCCGCTCGAGTCTGCCAGCGAATCCGGTGCCGGTTCGATGTAGATACCACTGGCCGACGAATCAACCCGGACTTCCCGAACGGCCCCTGTGTCGAAGTGGACCTCAATACGGACGCCGCGGACATAGTTGATGCCCGGTGGCGCGGTCTTGCCCTTGGCATTCGCCAAATGAAACAGGGCGTTGGCGTTCCCGAGCGCACGAATCTCACGGACACGAGCCCGTGAAACGGTATCATCCGGTGACGTCGTGGAATCAAAAAACGCCAGAACGCTGTCTCCGCGCAGCAGATCCCGCTCGGTCGTCGTCATGGTGAGCGTATCCGGGACGCCCAGAGCACGAGCGCTGCCAATGGCACGGACTTCCCGCACCTGTTTGTCAGCGAGCAGGATACGCATGGAGTCAGCTTCCACATCCTGCTGCGGCGTCGTCGCCTTCGCGCGACCCGGACCGAACGCAAAGGCCTCCCGCAACTGCTGCTCGGTCAGGCGCAGATCAATGATTTCGGCACCAATGACCATGCTGTTGCTCGTCGCGCTTGCCTTATGCCGTGACACGACACGATCAAGCCGCCGATTGGTACTGAACAGATCAATGGTATCTCCGACGAGCGTGAACGACTGCGCCGTATCTCGGTTGACTAACCGCGCGACGCGAACGAGGCGTGCCCGTTCCGAGCCCTTATCGAACACCGCGGAGTCGGACTGGCCGACCAGATTCTGTCGAACGATCCGAACGTCGCCCCACGCCAGCAGTGTGGAATCCCCGAGGTCCTCGAACCGGTTGGCTTCAACCGTCACCGGAGGCTGCGGCTGACCCAGACTGTCTCGTTCAATCAACCGCGCGAGTGAGCGCTGAGGCGCCACCGTACGCGAAACGGCGTTCCCTGGTCCCGCTCGCGTGTATTCGATACTTGGGCCGACAAAGGTGCTCCCCGTCGCCAGCTGGGTCGCCGTGACATTGCCATCCGCATAGAGTCGGCCCTCACGCGTGAAATAGGTCGCATGATTCGCCCGGATCTCCATCTTGCCGGGTTCCAGGTAGACCACGTTGCCGTACAGGTTCACGACACCAATCTGTTGGAACTGCTCGGCACTGTCGGCGCGCAGACGATTATTCTCCCCCTGACAGTTTCCGACGAATCCGCCACCGATGAAGGTATTCGACACCGTCTCGCTCACTCGGCTATAGGTGAGTCGCGTTTCCGGTGGCGATGCGGCAAAATCCAGCACACACGTGCGGCTAGCTGGCGGTGCCTTCTTCTTTGCAGTCTTCGACGCGGTGGCCACCGAATCGCGCGATGGTGTCGAATCGCGACTCGGACCCACCGAGTCGGCTCGGCCAGCGCCGGACTTCGCCGAATCTCGTGCCGCGCTGTCCCTAGCGGCCGATACCACCGAATCGGATCGCGGAGCACCTGACACCGTCGTGGAGTCCGTCTTTTTGGGCGCGGCCGCACGGGTAACCCGCTGACGCAGGCCCCCGCAGGCCCCCAGCCCCACCAGTGCCACAACCATGGTGAGGTGAATCCGAGCCCGGCGACGGACCATCCGAACGGTCTGGGTCATGTCAGCGCGTGGGAATCTTGACGGGAGCGATGCCCTTGCAGTTGCGAAGACACTTGAAGTTCGCCAACCGCGGATCGGACTCGAAACCGTTCCCCGTGAAGGTCCGCTTCGGTTCGTTCAAGACGAAGGCCGAATCCGTGAAGAACTGATTCCGTGCCTGATCATACACCAGCTGTTGGGAGGTGAGCCGCTTGCCGTCGCCGCGCACGATGACCACGTCACCGCGGGCCTCGAGACGAGACAGTCTCGTGTTGTAGGTCCCCTCCCGGGCGGTCATCACGCCGTCCTGCACCCCTTGCTTGGTATAGAACGTGACGTGAACCCGGCGCAACTCAAGACGCGTGTTGTCATCGTAGGTCAGCATGGTGTCGCTCAAGAGCAGGCCATTGGCCACTCCCTTGTCCGTCAGCACGGTCGACGCGCCAAAGATGATCTGGTCTGAAGAATCCGGCAGCACGACCGCCCGCGTCATCGGCTTTGCGCGGGATGGCTGGTTGGGTGCTCCGGCTACCGCACCAGCGGCTTTTGCGCCGGACTTCTTGGGGGACGACTTGCCGGGACATGCCGCACCCATGAGTCCTATCACGAGGACCAGCAACGGTGTCGCGGTACGCAGAGGAAACGGTCGCATTAGACGGCGCCCGCTCGCATGAGATCGTGCAGGTGGACCACACCCACCAGCACGTTTTTCTCGTTCAAGACCGGCATGGCCATGATTCCGAATTGCTCCATTCGATGCACGACGGCACTCCCCAGCTCGTCATCATGAGCCACCTTGGGCGTCGCCGACATCACCTCGGTGACCCGCATGGCCAGCATATCGACCTGGCGGTCCAGCAGGCGTGAGAGATCGCCGGCGGTGATGACGCCGCACACCTTTCCGTGTTCCACAACAATGGCCAGGCCTCGGCGTTCCGCCAGGAGCACCACCGCATCACGCATGGTAGCGCTCGGTGCCAGTACCGGGAGCCGCTCACGCTCCATCACATCCTGCACGCGCGTCAGGAGTCGGCGACCAAGCGCGCCTCCGGGGTGAAAGCGTGCAAAGTCCTCGGCGCGGAATCCCTTCTCCTGCAGCAACGCCACCGCCAACGCATCGCCGAGCGCCAGCGTCACCGTGGTACTGGTGGTGGGCGCCAGATCGTGCGGACAAGCTTCTTCCTCGAGATGCAACTGCAGCACGACATCGGCGTAGCGAGCCAGGCGGGAATCGGGAACGGCCGTCATGGCGATCATGTGGACGCCAAGACGTGCGAGTGCCTCGATGAGTCCAAGCAACTCCTCGCTCTCACCACTCTTGGAGATGAGGATTGCCACATCGTCCTTGCCGACGATGCCGAGGTCTCCATGTACGCTTTCGACCGGATGCAGGAACATCGCCGGCGTGCCGGTCGATGTGAATGTCGCCGCAATCTTTCGACCGATCAGACCCGATTTGCCGACCCCTGCGACGATCACGCGCCCCCGGCAGGCGGCGAGCAATTGAACCGCAGCGGCAAAGGGAACGCCGAGATGCGACGCCGTCGCATGGAGCGCGTCCGCTTCCATCGCCAGGACGCGACGACCGCGCTCGAGAATGAGGTCGATGCTCATACTGGCGTCGCCTCCCCGATCATGCGACTCGCCACGTACTGCTCGACCTGCGCGGTCCACTCACCACGGGCCTCGAGCAGCCATTGGGCAAACTCCCGCACGGCACCACGACCACCACCGGCACGCAATTGATGATGCGCCGCGCGCTGGACTTCGGGCGTCGCGTTACCCACGGCGACCGCCAAGCCGACGGACCGCATGACGGGAAGATCGGGGAGGTCATCACCGACAAACGCAACTTCATCCAATGCTACCGCGTACTGCGCACACAACGCCTTGAGCGCCGGCAGCTTGCGGGCCTGCGGATCCTGGACCACATCCTCGACACCCAATTCGCGCGCCCGTTGTGCCACACTGTGCGAGACGCGACCGGTAATGATGACCAGGCGCAGGCCAGCCTGACGCAGCAATTGCATGCCGAGGCCGTCCTGAATATCGAATCGCTTCACCTCGAATGGCGCAGCATGTTCGCCGGTCGTCGCACCGAGGTAGATCCCGCCGTCGGTCAGTACGCCATCGACATCGAAACCCACCATACGGATGCGCGACGCGAGCTGTGCTGCATTCATCGGCACTGGCTCCACACGCTGACTGCCCGATCGATCAACGTTCCGAGCTCATTGAGCGGGATCATATTCGGGCCGTCGCTTGGCGCGCAATTCGGATCAGGGTGCGTTTCGAGGAACAGCCCCTGCGCCCCGGCGGCCATGGCAGCCAAGGTCAGTGGCGCGATGAATTCGCGGGCCCCGCCGCTGCTGCCCCCTGCGCCCTGCCCCGGGCGCTGCACGCTGTGGGTCGCGTCGAAGATTACCGGGACGTCACACGACGCCCGCATCCGGGCGAACGACCGCATGTCAACGACCAGATCGCCATACCCGAAGAAGCTGCCTCGCTCGGTCACCGCCAGAGCGCCGACGTCGCGTCCTGCCATGGCCGCGCCGGCTTCCACCTTGCGCACGGCACC
>JBDKIJ010000292.1:0-9142 GCA_039797155.1 Gemmatimonadota bacterium
TGTCAGGTATCCGGCATCGGCGGTCTTCAGCGCCGTATCGGCCAACCCCTTGCGGGCGCCGTGCGTCGACGAGAAGTACTCGAGCACCGACAGCCCTTCGCGGAAGTTGGACTTGATCGGGTTTTCGATGATTTCGCCGATGCCGACGGTGAGCTTCTTCTGCGGCTTGGCCATCAGGCCGCGCATGCCGGCCAGCTGGCGGATCTGGTCGCGGCTGCCTCGGGAGCCGGAGTCGAACATCATGAACACCGGGTTGAACCCGCCCTGCGACTCGCGCATGGTCTTGATCATGGCGTCCGCGATGTCGGTGTTCGCGTGCGTCCACGTGTCGATGACCTTGTTGTAGCGTTCGCCGTTCGTGATGTTGCCGGTCGCGTAGGCGCGCTGGAAGCGCTCCACGCGCTCCGACGCCTCGGTGAGCAGCACCTGCTTCTCCTTGGGGATGTGCAGGTCTTCGATGCCGATCGACACACCGCCGCGCGTCGCGTTGCGGAAGCCGAACTCCTTGAGGCGGTCGAGCATCGCCACCGTCTCCGCCAGCCCCGCATTGCGGTAGCTGTCGAAGACCAGCTCGCCGAGCGCCTTCTTCTTCATGTCCTTGTTGAGGAACGGCAGCGCCTTCGGCACGATCGCGTTGAACATCACGCGGCCGGCCGTGGTCACGCACCATTCCGCACCGGACTCGGTGCGGTTCAGCCAACGGATCGCCGTCTGCTGCGTCGCCCGCCCCGTCACGATCGCCATTTCGACTTCCGCCGAATCGGTGAATGCCGGCAGCGCCGCCACCCACTTCGGATCCTTGCTGTGCTTGTCGAAATCCGTCGGCGCCTTCGTAGCCACGTAGCAGCCGAGCACGATGTCCTGCGACGGCTCGGCCACCGGACGACCGTCCGACGGCTTGAGGATGTTGTTCGACGACAGCATCAGCACGCGCGCTTCGATCTGCGCTTCGAACGAGAGCGGCACGTGCACGGCCATCTGGTCACCGTCGAAGTCGGCGTTGAACGCCGTCGTCACGAGCGGGTGAATACGAATGGCCTTGCCTTCAACGAGCACCGGCTCGAACGCCTGGATGCCCAGACGGTGGAGCGTCGGCGCGCGGTTGAGCAGCACCGGATGGTCCTTGATGATGCCTTCGAGCACCTCGTAGACCATCGCGTTCTCACGCTCGACGATCTTCTTGGCGCGCTTCACGGTCTCGGCTTCACCGCTCTCCACGAGCTTGTGGATGATGAACGGCTTGAAGAGCTCGAGCGCCATCGCCTTCGGCAGACCGCACTGGTGCAGCTTGAGCTCGGGGCCGACGACGATGACCGAACGGCCAGAGTAGTCGACGCGCTTGCCGAGCAGGTTCTGACGGAACCGGCCCTGCTTGCCCTTGAGCATGTCGGACAGCGACTTGAGCGGACGCTTGCCGCGGCCGCGGATCGCCTTCGAGCGACGCCCGTTGTCGAACAAGGCATCCACCGCTTCCTGCAGCATGCGCTTCTCGTTGCGCAGGATGACCTCCGGCGCACGGTGCGAAATCAGCTTCTGGAGGCGGTTGTTGCGGTTGATGACGCGGCGATACAGGTCGTTCAGGTCCGACGTCGCGAAGCGGCCGCCATCGAGCGGCACGAGCGGACGGAGGTCGGGCGGGATGACCGGGATCACGTCGAGGATCATCCACTCCGGACGATTGCGGATTTCGCCGCCTTCACCCGAGGTGCGGAACGCGTCGACGATCTTGAGGCGCTTCAGCATCTGCTTCTTGCGATGCTGCGACGTCTCGCCGACCACCGACCCACGAAGCTCCTCGGCCACCTTGTCGACGTCGAGCCGCTTGAGCAGCTCGCGCACGGCCGGCGCGCCGATGTCGCACTGGAACGCGGTATCCCCTTCCGCCTTCGCCTTCTGGCGCAGCGTCAGGTATTCGTCCTCGTCGAGCAGCTGGCGCTCACGCACCTCCTGACTGCCCGGATCGATGACGATGTAGTTGCTGTAGTAGATCACCTTCTCGAGATCACGGAGCGTGACGTCGAGCAGGTTGCCCATCGGCGACGGCAGGGTCTTGAAGAACCAGATGTGCGCAACCGGCACGGCCAGTTCGATGTGACCCATGCCCTCACGACGCACCTTGCTCAGCGTGACTTCCACGCCGCAGCGATCGCAGATCACGCCGCGATAGCGGATGCGCTTGTACTTGCCGCAATGGCATTCCCAGTCCTTGACGGGACCGAAGATGCGCTCGCAGAAGAGGCCGTCCTTTTCCGGCTTGAAGGAGCGGTAGTTGATGGTCTCGGGCTTGGTGACCTCGCCCCACGACCACCAGGTGCGCAGGCCGGCCATTTCGAGCCGCTCGCGCTCCTTGGGGTCCTTCGGGCCGCGGATCTCCTCGGGCGAGGCGATGCGGACCGACATGTAGTCGAACGCCGACGCGCGGGCTTCGCGCGAGCTGCGGAAATCGATCATGGGTTACTCCTCCCCGCCGTTACCACCGTGATTCCCGCCTGCATCGATCAGTTCGACGCCGGTACCGTCCGTGGCACCGAGCGTGACCTTGATGCCGAGCGCCTGCAGTTCCTTCACGAGTACGTTGAACGACTCGGGAATGCCGGGCTCTGGCAGGTTCTGCCCCTTCACGATCGCCTCGTAGACACGGCTGCGGCCGTTCACGTCGTCGGACTTGACCGTCAGGATTTCCTGGAGCGTGTGCGCCGCGCCATAGGCTTCCAGCGCCCACACTTCCATTTCTCCAAAGCGCTGACCACCGAACTGCGCCTTGCCCGCAAGCGGCTGCTGCGTGACGAGGGAGTACGGTCCAATGGAGCGCGCGTGGATCTTGTCGTCGACGAGGTGTGAGAGCTTGAGCATGTAGATCTCCCCCACCGTGACCGGTGAGGTGAACATCTCGCCTGTCCGGCCGTCGCGCAGACGCGCCTTGCCCGTCGGCGTGAGACCGGCCAGACGGATCAGCTCCGACACGGCCGCATCGACATCACCGTCGCCAGCCGCGATCGCCGCCAGTGCCGGTTGCCCGATGCGCGCGAGCGCCTTGTCGGCCGACAACTTCGCCTCCGCCTCGAGCACCTTGATGGCCCCCGCGGCGTCGCCCGGCAACTCCTCCGCCGTGCGATGGATGTTGATCGCCGCCTCGACCGCGGCCTGCTCGCGCTCGGCGAGCGTCTTCGCGGACTGCGTGACGAACGCCTTCACGCGGGCATACAGCGCCTTGGTTTCGGCGCTCATCCCCTTCGCATTCAGATCGTTCAGGTTCGAGTCGGCGAGCAGTTCGACCTTGTCCGGCAGACGACGATCCGGCTTGATGTCGGCGAGCAACGCCTTCACTTCGGCTGGCGTCGCGTCATGCGACGCATCGCCCAGCGCCAGCGTTTCGCGCGCCCAGCGGAGCCCGGCCAGCTTGAGCAGCAGGCCGATTTCGCGCTCGTTCGCGCCCTCGAACACGGGCGTCTTCGCGTAGAAGTTGAGCAGCTTCGCGGCCCACCCGAGGTGGGTTTCGAGAATCTGCCCCACGTTCATACGCGACGGCACACCGAGCGGGTTGAGCACGATGTCCACGGGACGGCCGTTCGGGAGGAACGGCATGTCTTCTTCGGGGACGATGCGCGCCACGATACCCTTGTTGCCGTGTCGGCCGGCCATCTTGTCGCCGACCGAGATCTTGCGCTTCTCGGCCAGATACACCTTCACCAGCTGGATCACGCCCGGCGGCAACTCGTCGGGCTGCAGGATGCGGTCGATACGCTCTTCCGCCCGCTCCTCGATCCGGCTCTTCTCTTCGTTGGCGGCGTCGATGATCTCGCGGACGCGATCGTTCGCCTTCTTGCTCTCGACGCGGAACGTCTTGAGGTCGATCGTGGCGAAGCGGACGTCAGCGAGGATCTCGTGCGTGAGCTTCGTGCCGGCGGGAATCGCTTCCTCGACCGTGCCGGCGCGCAGCGCCAGCGACACCGTCTCGCCGACGAGCAGCTGGGCCAGTTCGGCGTCGCGCACTTCGTTCACGCGGATCTTCTCTTCGCCTTCGAGGCGGCGCACTTCACCGATGCGCTCACCGCGATCCTTTTCCACCACCTGATCTTCGACACGCGAGAAGATCTTCACGTCGATGACGGTGCCTTCCATGCCGGGCGGCACCTTGAGCGACGAGTCCTTCACGTCCTTGGCCTTCTCACCGAAGATGGCCGTAAGGAGCTTCTCTTCCGGCGACAGCTCGGTCTCACCCTTCGGCGTGATCTTGCCGACGAGGATGTCGCCCGGCTTCACCTGCGCCCCGATCCGCACGATGCCGCGCTCGTCGAGATCGACCAGCGACTCCTCGGCGACGTTCGGGATTTCGCGCGTGATTTCTTCCTGCCCGCGCTTCGTGTCGCGGACGTGAAGTTCCAGCTCCTGAATGTGGATCGACGAGAAGACGTCGAACTTCACCAGGCGCTCGGAGAGCACGATGGCGTCTTCGAAGTTGTGCCCGTACCACGGCATGAACGCCACGGTGACGTTGCGGCCGAGGGCCAACTGCCCCATTTCCGTCGCGGCACCGTCGGCGAGCACCTCGCCCTTGGCCACCTTCTGTCCGAGCTTCACCAGCGGACGCTGGTTGATCGAGGTGTCCTGGTTGGTGCGCCAGTACTTCTTGAGCTTGTAGCGATCCTGCTGACCGAGACGCACCAGCGGGCGATCGCCGTCCATGGCGGTGGTATCCGCGTCGACGATGATCTCATCCGCCGTCACGCTCGTCACGACACCGGCACGACGCGCGATGATGACCGCGCCCGAGTCGACGGCGACCGTCGCTTCGAGACCCGTCCCAACGAGCGGCGTGGCCGGGTTGAGAAGCGGCACGGCCTGACGCTGCATGTTCGAGCCCATGAGGGCACGGTTGGCGTCGTCGTGTTCGAGGAACGGAATGAGCGCCGCGGCAATGGAGACGAGCTGCTCCGGCGCGACGTCCATGTAGTCGATGTCGGTCGGCGGCGTGAGCGGCAGGTCGCCGCGCTTGCGCGCAAGCACCAGCGACTCCACAAACGTGCCGTCGGGATTCAGCTTCGCGTTCGCCTGCGCGATGATCGCATCCTCTTCGCGGTTCGCGTCGAGCCACACGATCTCGCCCGTCACGCGCCCTTCCTTCACCACGCGGTACGGCGTCTCGATGAAGCCGAGGTCGTTCACCTGCGCGAAGCAGGCCAGCGACGTGATCAGGCCGATGTTCGGCCCTTCCGGCGTTTCGATCGGGCACATGCGCCCGTATTGCGAGTAGTGCACGTCACGGACTTCGAAGCCGGCGCGCTCGCGCGTGAGGCCGCCCGGGCCGAGGGCCGACAGACGACGCTTGTGCGTGAGTTCGGCCAACGGGTTCGTCTGGTCCATGAACTGCGACAGCTGCGACGAGCCGAAGAACGCCTGGATGACCGCCGACACCGTACGGGCGTTGACGAGGTCGTCGAGGGAGATCTTCTCCGGATCCGTGTTGATTGACATGCGCTCCTTGACCAGACGCGCCATGCGCGACAGGCCGACGGAGAACTGGTTCGCGATCAGCTCACCGACGGAGCGGATGCGGCGATTCCCCAGCTGATCGATGTCGTCCACATCGCCACGCCCTTCATGCAGCTCGACGAGCTGACGCATGATCTCGACGAAGTCTTCCTTCGTCAGGACCGTGGTGCTCATGGCCGTGTTGAGGCGCAGGCGCTGGTTGATCTTGTAGCGGCCGACGCGGCCGAGGTCGTAGCGCTTCGGCGAGAAGAAGAGGCGCTCGAGCGCCTGCTTCGCCGTCTCGCGGTTCGGGGCATCGCCCGGACGGAGCAGCGCATAGATCTGCTTGAGCGCTTCCTCTTCCGCCTTGGTCGGATCCTTGGCGAGCGTGTTCTTGATCAGCGTCGACTCGGCGCGGCCGGAGGCGACGAACACGTGCACCTTGGTGATGTCGGCCTTGCGAATGCGCTTGATGACCGCATCCGTCAGCGTCGTGTCCTTTTCGGCCACGACTTCACCGGTATCCTGATCGATGACGTCGCGCGCCAGCGTACGGCGCACGTCGCGCTCGCCGCGGTCGATCGCGTCCTGCTCATCGCGCAGGTCGATCTGCGTGTACGAGGCGAACACCTTGATCGTCTTGATGCCCTGCCGCACGAGGCGGTTGTGCATCTCCTCGCTCAGTTCATCGCCCTCGCGCACGAGGAGCTCGGCCTCCGAGCGCTCACGCTCGGCCTTGGCCTTCTTGGTCTTGGGCTTCGGCGCATCGGCCGCCGTGACCTCGCCCTCGAGCGTGATGTCTTCCGCGATGATCGCGCCGAGGACTTCGCGCTGGTCATTGCGGGTTTCCCGCTTCTTGGTGAGGTCGAGCTCGCGCTCGGCGAAGAACAGGCGCAGGATGTCGCGGTTCTGGCCGTAGCCGAACGCGCGGAGCAGCGCCGTCGCCGGGAACTTCTTCTTCTTGTCGATGTGGACGTAGATCACATCGTGGATGTCCACGGTGAACTCCACCCACGAGCCACGGAACGGAATGATCCGCGACGAGAGCAGCCGCTGGCCGTTGGGGTGCGTGCTCTCCTCGAACACGACGCCCGGCGAGCGGTGGAGCTGCGAGACGATCACGCGCTCCGCGCCATTGATGACGAAGGTGCCGAGCTCCGTGAGGAGCGGCAATTCGCCGAGATAGACTTCCTTCTCGATGATGTTGCGGGGACGCTTGGTCCCGTCGCCGACATCCTCGAAAATGATGAGCTGGAGGGTGGCCTTGAGCGGGGCCGAGTACGTCATGTCGCGCTCGATGCATTCGGCGACGGAGTACTTGGGCTCGCCCAGACTGTAGCGGACGAATTCCAACGAGAAATTCTCGTGGACGTCCGTAATCGGGAACAGGTCCTTGAAGACGCGCTCGAGGCCGACGTCCTCGCGCTCCTGCTGCGCCGCATCCAGTTGCAGCAGCGACTCGAAAGCGCGCGTCTGGATGTCCAGCAGGTGGGGCATATCCATGCCCGTCTCGAGCTTCGCGAACGAGATCTGGTTCATCATATCCTTAAGGGCTCACCCTCGTACGGGGTGCGCCACGCCGGGGAGACCGGGGGCGCAAAACACTCCGTCCCCGATGGTCCGGCCCGTTGAAAAACGGGTCGGACCACCGGGGCGGAGCGATACGGAACAGCGGGACGTCGACGTAGACCGTGCCAAGGAGGCGTGGGTCTTACTTGACTTCGACGACGGCGCCTTCCGCCTCGAGCTTGGCCTTGAGCTGCGCGGCCTCGTCCTTCGACACGTTTTCCTTCACGGTCTTCGGCGCGCCGTCGACGAGGTCCTTGGCTTCCTTGAGGCCCAGGCCGGTGATTTCGCGAATCACCTTGATGACCTGGATCTTCTTGGCGCCGCCTTCCTTGAGCACGACGGTGAATTCCGTCTGCTCTTCCGCGGCCGCCGCCGGGGCCGCACCGCCACCCGCACCGCCAGCCGCGACGGCCGCGATGGTGACGTTGAACTTCGTCTTGAACGCTTCGATCAGCTCCGACAATTCGATGACGCTCATCGCGCCGATCGCGTCGAGGATCTCGTCCTTGCTCAGGGTCGTGTTAGCCATGGTGGTACTCTCCGTGTATTCCCCCAGGGTACCTGGGGCGTGTGATCAGGCGTACGCCTGGGGAACTCAGTTGGACCCTTCGAGCTGCGCCTTGCGGGCGTCGAGGGCGAGGGCAAACATCATCGGGATGCTGTTGAGGTAGCCGGCGAAGATCGACAGCCCCTCTTCGCGCGTCGGGAGCGTCGCCAGCTTCTTCACCAGCGACTCGTCCACGGCGTTGCCTTCGTAGATGCCACCCTTCACCGCCGGCTTCGAGTCGTTCTCCTTCGCAAAGTCGGAGAGGACCTTCGCCGCCGTGATGGCATCCTTGGCCACCACCACCCCCGTCGGGCCCTTCAGACGCTGCGCCACCAGGCCGCTTTCGTTCACGGCGCGGAGGGCCAGCGTGTTCTTGATCACGACGTACTCGACGCCGACCTTCTTCAGTCGACGACGGAGATCCGTCATGCGCTTCACGTTCAACCCCGTGAAGTCGGTGTAATAGAGCGCCTGCGCGCCTTCCATCGTGGCCTTGAGGCTCTCGATGACGACGGCCTTTTCGCTCTGCTTAGCCTTGGGCTTGCCTTTCATGGTCGCGTCTCCCTCTTACCGGTACGGCGTGGTGTCGATGGTGACGCCAGGACCCATGGAGCTCGAGATCGCGACGTTCCGGATGTAGACGCCCTTCGCCGCGGACGGCTTGGAGCGAACGATCGTGTCCAGCAGCGCCGTGAAGTTGCTCTCGAGCTGATCCGGCGTGAACGAGACCTTGCCGATTGGGGCATGCACGTTGCCGCCCTTGTCGACACGGAACTCGATCTTGCCGCCCTTCGACTCGCGCACGGCCTTGCCCACGTCAAACGTGACCGTACCAGCCTTCGGGTTCGGCATCAGACCACGCGGGCCGAGCACGCGACCGAGCTGGCCGAGCTGGCCCATCTGGTCGGGCGTGGCAATCAGCACGTCGAAGTCGAGCCAGCCGTCCTTGATCTTCGCGAGATACTCGGTGCCGACGTAATCGGCGCCCGCTTCCTGCGCTTCCTGAATCTTGGCGCCGGCGCAGACCACCAGCACGCGCATCGTCTTGCCCGTACCTGCCGGGAGCACGACGGTGCCACGCACCACCTGATCGGCGTGACGCGGATCCACCCCGAGACGGATCGCGACTTCGACGGTCTCGTCGAACTTCGCGAACGCCATGTCCTTCACCAGGGCAATCGCCTGCTTCGCCTCATACGCCTTGGCGATGTCGCGACGCTCACTCGCGGCGCGGAACTTCTTTCCATGCGTCTTCATGCGGCTCAATCCTTCACCGTGATGCCCATGGACCGCGCGGCACCGGCGATCATCGCCACCGCGCTCTCCAGGGACTCACAGTTGAGGTCCGGCATCTTCGCGGTCGCAATCTTCTCGAGCTGCGCCCGCGTGATCGTGCCCACCTTGACCTTGTTCGGCTGCCCGGAGCCCTTGTCCACGCCGATCTCCTTCTTGATCAATTCCGCCGCAGGGGGCGTCTTGAGAATGAAGGTGAACGACTTGTCCGCGTAGATCGTGACCTCGACCGGGATGATCATATCACCGCCCTGCGTCCGA
>JBDKIJ010000293.1:0-18612 GCA_039797155.1 Gemmatimonadota bacterium
CGCACCACTCGGATTCAGCACGGTGCGGAGCGAACGCCACCGTCGCCCGGTCGGCGTGACCCCGAGCGCCGACGACCCACCGACCGACCACGCGAAGCGCCGCTTGTTCGTTCCGGGTTCGTAATCGAAAATGCCCCCCGTCCGCAGCGGATACAGCGTCATCCAGAGCAACGTCTCCGGAGGTTGCACGCCGCTCCCCACGATGCGGACCGCCGGATCGATTTGCTGGATGTTGAACTGCACGTAGTTGCCGGCGGCGTCCACGCCATTGTTCTGGAAGGCGAGCGTGGAGGCGCGATTCAGGGCGAACACACTATTTGCCGATGAGGCGAGCGTGGCGCCGAGGGCAGGACGCGCCCCGTAATACCAGGCGCCCTCAATCAATGAGATCGGCCGTTCGGCTTCGCCTTCGAAGCTTTCAAGATAGGCTTGCCCGGCCGCGTTGGGTTGCGGCTTGCTCATGGCGAACTCCCCCTGCAGCGCGATTCGGGAGCGCGTGGTCGACGGGCCGAGGGGCAGACGGTTCAATGCGTTGGTCAGCGCGGTGGCATCCCACTGCATGGCGCCCGTGACGCCGGCGACCAGCGAGCCGACGGGCTCGAAGCCGAGCGGTGGACGCGTGAGACTGGACCGCTGCTGCTGCGAAATGGCGGTGAAGGAGAACTGTCCATTCTCCAACGGAAACTGGGAGGCGAAACCCAGAATCGTGGTTGGTGCCGCCGCGAAGAGGGGGTTCTCCTCGTACCGGACGGCGACCTGCCGCGGTCGGGCAAAGAGGGTATCCGGGCGACTGAAGGTGATGAGCCCCAGATCGTAGTCGATCTTGTAGTCGGTATCGCGAACCAGTTCGCGCCCTTCGAGGACGACACGCTCGGAGTTGGGACGCAGCTGGATGCTGCTCAACTTGATGGATTGGGAGTTGCCTCCCCCTTCCGATTGGTAGCTGACCGCCATGCGGTAGATCGCCTGGGGTCGCTGACTCGAATACAGATACTCGTTCGGGAACCGATACAGGGTATCGTTGGCGGGATTCCCCGCGGGTTGTGCAAGCCCCGCACGCGCGAAGGGCTGGACCGACGGGAAGACCACGAAGTAATCGGGGATCAGCTTCTGCTGCCCGCCCGTCCCCGAGAAGCTGGCGCGGAAGTTCGGATCGTTGGGGCGTGGCCACACGCGATTTTCGACATCGAACTGCGCGGCATTGGTGGGCTGCGCGAGGCCGAACAGCTGCAGGTAGGTCTCCCCGCGTGATGCATCCAGCGGTTTCTCCTGATCGCCCGAGGTACCGGTCACCAGCTTGAGTTTCAACGATTCGCGCTGCAGGTCCTCGCCGCCAAGGCGGTAAATCGACTTGATCTCGCGCAGGAAGTAGCCGGCATTGGTGGGCTGGAGTTCCGGTTCCCACAGCAGGTTGGCGAACTGGGGGGCCTCGGTGAATTCGATATCCGGGGTGCCACCCGTATTCACGTTGCGCCCCGGCTGCCCGTTCACGCTGACCTCGTAGGCAATGGCCAACCGCTCATTGTTCAGATTGAGCGGTCGGACGAGGGCGATCCACAATTGCGAGGGATCGACGTAGTAGTCGACGTTTTCGCGAAGGATCTCGTAGATCTGGCGCGACGGATTCCGTGCGCCGCGCACCGACAGCTGCGGCCCACGCGGATTCTGGTTGGTGGCGCCCACCAGCTGCCGATAGACGTACAGGCGGACGGGACGTACCGAGTCGGGCAGTGTGGCCGCGGCCTGCTGCATCTGCTGGCGATTCAGCAGATCCACATTCGGATACCCGCGCAGCTGCCGCGGATCGATCGTGAAGAAGAAGCGACGGGACTCGATCTGGATGTCCTCGATCACCCGCTCGACCTGCTGCTGCGTCCGCTCGCCAACGGTAAACAGGTTGTCCTTCGAGACATTGCCCTTCTGCTGCGCCACGATCGACGTGAAGCGCATGGGGCCGAACTGTCCCGTCGCCTGAATGCCATAGTTCCCCGACGGAATCCCGGAAGTGAGAAAGCGCGACGCCGGCGGCTGAAAGGTGACATTGCCCACCTCGAGCGTCTGGAGGATCTCGTCCGTCTTCCCCTGATAGCGGACGGAGATGTTGTTCGACGCATCGAATTCGCGCTGCGAATCGTAGTCCACGTTCATGTGCACGCGTTCGGCGATGACGCCGCCGGTGCGCACATTGAACTGGAAGTCAAACGCCGGTTGGAAGATGCCGAAGCAGTTGTTGCCAACGATCGTGAGTTGGGCCGCGGTACACCGGTCATTCCGACTGCGCTGCACCTTCGACTCGAGCCGCGAATTGAGCGAGATCCCCAGATCGCCGATCTCACCGAGGAGATCATTGGTCGCGGGAATGCCACCCGGCGCGGGGGCCGGTTCGGGGCGCAAGGGCACCAGGGGCGCGACGATTGGAGCTACGCGTGCCGGACTCGAGTCCGACGGGGCGCTGGGCGCGGCCACCGCGGTGGCGAGACTATCGCTGGCGGTGAAACCACGCAGGAGCGTGCGGCGCCACCGATCCGCCAGACGGTGGTCGCGCTGACGCGCTGCGGAAACGAGGACCTGATCGGCCACCATGACCGGATCCGGGCGGGCAATCAGCGATCGGCGCACGCCCCCCAGGACGGCGGGCCTCCGAAGCGGGAGTGAATCGGGTCGCATGGCCCCCCGGGCCAGGGGCTGCGCCTCCGCGACGCGTGGGACCAGTCCGCCCGTCAGCGCCACGATGGTGACGCCCAGCAGCATGCGCCAGCGCCCGGCGCCCACCCGCCCAAGGGACATGGGAACCGACACGCGACGCCCTGCGCGCACCCATGGGTGGAACAACCTGCGCACCGAACTCCGGTCTTGGGGTACCACGGACGATTCAGCGCCCTGGCACGGTGTTGTCCAACGGCGCCACACCGACGGAATTGGCGGCGCACCCTTGATAAAGCGGGCTCAACCCCGGGAATTTATGTCGTGAAGCTCCTCAGCCGCTATGTCATCCGCGAACATGTCGGACCCCTGCTGTTCGCGTTGTCCGCCCTCACGTCACTGCTGATGCTGCAGTACGTCGCGCGGCAGCTCGCGAATCTCGCCGGGAAGGGGCTCCCGTGGAATGCGATCGGCAAGTTCTTTGTGCTCTCGATCCCGTTCACGGTCGCCATGACGCTGCCGATGGCGGTCCTGGTGGCGACGCTGTACGTCTTCAGCCGCATGGCGGCGGAGCACGAAATTTCCGCGTTCAAGGCGAGCGGCGTGCGGGTGCGCGCGCTCATGCTCCCGGTGATGGGGTGCGCGCTGCTGCTGTCGATCGCGATGGTCTGGTTCAACGATCAGGTGCTCTCCTCCGCCAATCATCGGCTCCGCATCCTGCAGCAGGACATCGCGCGCACCAAGCCAACGCTGGCGCTGCGCGATCAGGTCCTCAATCCCGTCACCGACCAGTTCTTCATGCGCGTGGCGCGCTCCAATGCGCAGACGAATCGCATCTATGATGTGGTGATCTACGACCTGACGCGGGGCCCTGAGCGCAAGACCATTTATGCGGACAGTGGCGTCTTTTCGCTGGACCGCAACGGCCAGGACATGCTGATTCAGCTGTACAACGGCCACTCGCAGGAGTTCGTGCGTGCGGATCCCCGCAAGCTCCAGCGGAGCTTCTTCCAGACGCAGATCGTCCGTCAACGCGGGATCGCGCAGTCCTTCGAACAGTCCGGATCCGACACCTTCAAGGGGGATCGCGAGATGACGGTGTGTGAAATGCACCGTCGCTATCGCACGGATGCCGTCGAGTACAAGCGTATCCGCCAGGAGTGGATCGGTTTCGCCAGCCGGTTGGTGACGCCGGGGCAGAAGACGCTGCGGGCCCCACGCGATCGGCCGAGGCAGGACGCGCTGGCGGCGTTCTATTGTGAGACGCTCCTCGGGGGCGTCCAGCGACTGCTGCTCCCCAAGAAGGCGCATGCGCAACCCCCCGCGCAGCCGCCCGTGCAACTACCTGTTCAACTGCCCGCCCAACCACCCGTTCCACCGGACACCGCCAAGGCGGCGATGCCGGATACCGCCAGAGCGGCGGCGTTGGACTCGGCGATGCGGGATTCGGCTGCGCAGGCCGTCCCGGCGCCCGCCGTTGCGGCCACACCAGCGGTCGGCACCGACACCATGACCGTCTTCCGCAGCGCGATGCAATCCACGCAGCTCCAGCTGGTCTCGGCGCGCGAAGGGCTCGACAGTCTTGCCGTCGAAATCCACAAGAAGTTCGCGCTCTCGTTCGCCTGTCTCGTGTTCGTGCTGTTCGGACCGCCGATTGCGCTCCGCTTTCCGCGCGGTGGCGTTGGCGTGACGATCGGCGTCAGCATCGTCGTCTTCGGCCTGTACTACATCTGTCTCATGGCCGGCGAAGCGCTTGCCGACAAGGGACGCCTGCCCGCCTCCCTCGCGATGTGGCTGGCCAATGGCATCTTCGCGATCGCCGGGCTTGTCCTGTTTTTCCGCGTGGAGACGACCATCGACAGCTCGCGTGGCGGCGGGCTCCGCGACTGGTGGAGTGATCGCCGGGTACGCCGCCAGTTGCGCCGAGAGGCCCGACAAAAGGCCGCAGCGCCGGCGGCCGCATGAGTGCCGCGCCCGCAGGACGCCGGCGCTGGATCACGCCGCTCGATCGCTACATCGCGGCGGAGTTCACGCGCATCTTTGGCGTCACCCTCCTCGGCTTTCCGGTCCTCGTCTTCGTCATCGATCTGGTCGACAATCTCCGCAAGTACACCGAGCGGAAACTGCCGGTGCGGGATGTGGCGATGAGTTACCTGTACTGGATCCCGGACACGCTGTTCATGGTGCTCCCGGCAGCCGTGCTCTTCGCGACCGTCTTTTCGATCGGCACCTTCACCCGCTATTCGGAAATCACCGCCGCCAAGGCCTCGGGGATCAGTTTCTACCGCTTCATCGCCCCCATTGTCGTCATGGCCACGCTGGCGATGGGGCTCGACCTGGTGTTCGCCGAGGTGGCACCGCCAGCCAACGCCGAGCGCCTCAAGCTGCTGGCGGGGCAAACCGACACGCGCATGCAGGAGCGCTACAATTTCGCGTTCGCGAGCGAGGCTGGCCGTGTCTACCGGATCTATACGCTCAATGTGAAGGGGCGCGCGATCGACAATATCGAGATCGAAGAGCGCGGTTCGGACAAGAAGCCGGCGATCGTGGTGGCGGCCAATCAAGCGGCCTGGCGCCCCTCCGTGGGTTGGACCCTCGGCTCCGGCGTCATGCACGTCATCCCCTCCCGGACCGCCGACCTGGCCTTTGCCTTCGACTCGCTCCGCGACCGCCGATTTACCGAGACGCCTCAAGAGCTGCGATCCAGCGAGCGGGAACCCTCCGAGATGCGCTTCGCCGAGCTGACGCGGTTCATCCGCGTCCTCGAACGGTCGGGGGCCGAGGTGAATACCCTGAAGGTCGAGCGGATGCTCAAACTGGCCATTCCGGTCACCTGCCTCATCATCGCCCTGTTCGGCGCACCGCTGGCGACTAGTTCCCAGCGCGGGGGCGCGGCGTACGGAATTGCCGTGAGCCTTGCCACGACGGTGTTCTTCCTGGTCATGATCCAGCTGACCAAGGCCATCGGCGGGAAGGGGATCATGCCGCCGGACATCGCCGCCTGGGTTCCCAACATGCTGGTCGGCGGCTTCGCCCTCATTCTCCTCGCGCGGGTCCGGACCTGATATCTTTCACGGCTTGGGCGCATGTGGCGCCCGTTTTCGTGATTTCAACCGTCCCGTGACGCTCATCCCCAACGCCGCCTGTCGATGCTAGGCATGGACGTGCCGCTCCGGCTTGCTGAACGCCGGATCGGCACCATTCTGCGCGCGATCGGCATCCGTGCCTACTTTGCCCGCGACATCATCCGTGGACTCCGGGATCCGGAGACATGGATTCCCGAGACGATCCGTCAGATGCGGAACATCGGCGTCGACTCGGTGCCGCTCGCCGTCATCGTCGCCGCCTTCCTGGGAGGCGTCACGGCATTTCAGACGCGCTATCAGCTCTTTCCCGGCGTCCAGCTGTCGGTCGTGGGGTTGATCGCCCGCCAGTCGATTGTGCTGGAGCTCGGCCCGCTCCTTACCGCCCTGGTGTTGACGGGTCGGGTCGGCGCCCGGATGACGGCGGAAATCGGCACCATGCGCGTCACGGAGCAGATTGACGCGCTCGAAACCCTGGCGTTCGATCCGGTCGCGTTCCTCGCGCTGCCTCGGCTTCTGGCTGGGCTGGTCATGCTGCCGGTGCTGACCATTCTGGCCAATGCGACCGCGATCTTCAGCGCGTGGGCGACGCTCGTGCTGGCCACCGACGTGCGGACGGACGACTTCGTGAGCGGGCTGCGGCTCGCCTTCACGGCGTTTCAGGTGGTGTACTCGCTCATCAAGGCCTTTTCCTTCGGGGCCGCGATTGCCTTTGTGTGTTCCTACGAAGGGTATGTGACGGAGTCGGGTGCGGAGGGAGTCGGTCGGTCCACCGCCAAGGCCGTCGTTATCGCGTCCGTATCGATCCTCGTACTCGACGCGCTCGTGGCCGCCATCTTCGCCCCCTTCATTCAGGCGTAAGCCTGCTTTCTCGATCGCTATGACAACGAAACGACGTGATGAACTGCTGGTCGGGCTCCTGCTCCTGGCAGCCGTGGTGCTCGGTATCGGTGGGACCATCTGGATCGCCCGCGGCGGCCTATCGAGCGGGTATCCGCTCTATGCGCGCTTTGCCTGGGGTGTCGGGGTCAAGCCGGGGCAGCCGGTGATGCTGGCGGGCGTGCAGGTCGGCTTCATCGAAAAGGTGGAACTGATTCCCGATGGCACGCTCGGGGTCACCATGCAGGTGCAGCAGCAGTACCGCGTCCCTGCCGGCACGACGGCCACCGTACAGGCCAATGGCATCTTTGGTGACATGCTGCTGGCGCTCACCCCGCAGAAGGGGATCACCGGCAAGATCGAACCCGGCGACACCGTACCGAGCGGCGAAGCGTCGCCCAGCATGGCGGAGTTGCTAGGGAAGGGCGACACCATCACGACCGATGTGAAGCGGCTGACGTCGGAGATGGCGCGTCAGATGGTCGACAGCGGCGGCATGCGCGATGTGCGGCGGACGATCGGCGACCTGACCAAGCTGGTCGCACAGCTCAGTGCCGTGACGGCGGAACAGTCACGGCAACTCACGCTGACGCAGCAGCAGCTGCGACGGACGCTGTCCAGCGTGGACTCGGCGAAGGTGGATCGCACGGTCGCGAACTTCGAGGCCACGTCGAAGGAATTCCAGCAGTTGTCGCGGGATCTGCAGGCCACCAACCGTTCGGTGCAGACGGTGGTGGACAAGGTGTCGAACGGGGCTGGAACGGCGGGGAAGTTGATGAACGACCCGGCGGTCTATGCCCGAGTGGACACGTTGCTGGCACGGCTGGATTCATTGGCCATCGATCTCAAGAAGAACCCGCGGAAGTACATCAACCTCAAAATCTTCTGATTTGCCAGCTTGGTGGGGAACAAGTAGCCGATTTTCCTACTATTGGAATACCGGCCATTTACGGTCATGTTACGCGTTGAACTAGAAGCGCCTCTCTTTTCGACGCAGATTTCAGGGCTCAGGCCGGTGAGACGTCTACCGGTCGAGGGCGCGCGGTTCGGCACCGCCGGGAGCGCGTCGGCGTTGATATGCTGTTCCAGTTTCTACTCCCGATCACCTCTCCTTCCTCCTCAGGAGTTGTCATGCCTCTGGGCATAAAGAAGGCATTCCGTCAGGGGCTCGCCCTGGCGTTTGCCGTTCTGTCGCTGGCATCGGCTCGTCCGGCCGCAGCGCAGGTCACGACCTCGTCCATTCGCGGTGCCGTGTCCGATGAAGCCGGCAAGCCGGTTGAGAACGTCCGTATTGAAGCGGTGCACCAGCCGTCCGGTACCCGGTACGCTACCGTGACTCGGGCAGATGGCCGCTTCTCCCTCATCGGGCTTCGCATCGGTGGTCCGTACGCTGTCACCGCGAGCGCGCTCGGATTCGCCAAGCAGGAACAGAGCGGACTATCGCTTGTTCTTGGCGTCGCCACCGACCTGCAGTTCAAGTTGGCCACGGCCGCCGTCCAGTTGCAGGCCGTCCAGACGTCGGCCGATGCCAATGCGATCTCGTCCACCCGCACGGGTGCCGCGACTCAGGTATCGCGGCAGGCGCTCGAAAAGCTGCCGACCATTTCGCGACGCATCGGCGACTTCACCCGCCTCACTCCGCAGGCAAGCGGCAGCTCCTTTGCCGGTCAGGACAACCGCCTGAACAACATCACGGTCGACGGGTCGTACTTCAATAATTCGTTCGGTCTCGGCGGACAGCCCGGCGATCGCACAGGGGTCGCCCCGATTTCGTTGGACGCCATCGAGCAGATTCAGGTCAACGTCGCGCCGTATGATGTGCGGCAAGGCAACTTCGTCGGTGCCGGTGTGAACACGGTGACGCGGTCGGGGACCAACCAGTTTTCCGGCTCCGCATACTATTTCAACCGCGACGAAAGCTTCGTCGGCAAGAATGCCGGCCCGGTGGCGTTCAGCCCGGGCAGCTTCAGCTTTGGCCAGATCGGTGCCCGTCTTGGCGGTCCGCTCATCAAGGACAAGTTGTTTTTCTTCGCCAGCGTCGAAGATGACAACAATTCCCAGCCTGGCGTTACCCGCTTTGCCAACACGGGCGGACAGCCCGTCACCGGCAACACGACGCGCGTGCTGGGGTCCGACCTGGACAATCTCAGCAAGTTCCTCAGTGAAAAGTTCGACTACGAGACGGGACCGTACGGCGGCTACAACAACGAGACGCCGTCGCGCCGTTTCCTCGGTCGTCTCGACTACAATCTGAATGACAAGAACAAGTTCAGCCTCCGGTACACGATGCTTCGGTCGAACACCGACGTGAACCTGTCGACGTCGAGCTCGCTCGGTTTCGGTCGGTCCTCGGGGCTGCAGTTCCTGAGCTTCCAGAACAGCAATTACCAGATCAAGGAAGACATCAACAGCCTGGTCGGGGAGTGGAATTCGCTGCTCAGCGACCGGGTCGCGAACAACCTCATCATCGGCTACACGGCTCAGGACGAAAGCCGAGCATCGCGCGGCACCGTGTTCCCGTTCGTCGACATCCTCCGCGACGGCAACACCTACACGTCGTTCGGGTTTGAGCCGTTCACGCCGAACAACGAGCTGCGATACAAGAGCCTGCAGCTGCAGAACAATCTGACGATTTCCCGCGAGAAGCACGACTTCACACTTGGCGCGAGCCTCGAGCGCTACGAGTCGGAAAACGTGTTCTTCCCCGGCTCGCAGAGTTCGTACGTGTACAACTCGCTCGATGATTTCTACCGCGACGCCAACGATTTCCTCGCGAATCCGAACCGGACGACGTCACCGGTATCGCTCCGCCGCTTCCAGGTCCGGTACTCGAACATTCCGGGACAGACGAAGCCGATCCAGCCGCTCGAGGTCTTGTACGGCGGACTCTACGCGCAGGATGAATGGCGGGCCGCCCAGAATCTGCGCGTCACGCTCGGTCTCCGCGTGGATGTCCCGAAGTTCGGGAACACCGGCTTCGAGAACGCGGCCGCAAACGGTCTGTCGTTCCGCGACGAGACTGGCCAGACCGTCCAATACCGGACCGAGCAGCTTCCGAATGCCAACCTGCTCTGGTCGCCGCGCCTCGGCTTCAATTGGGATGTGACGGGTGACCAGAAGACTCAGGTCCGCGGTGGCTCCGGCATCTTCACCGGCCGCCCGGCCTACGTGTGGATCTCGAACCAGATCGGCAACAACGGCGTGCTCACGGGCTTTGAGCAGTTTGACAACGTGACGACACGGCCGTTCAACCCGAGCCCGGACAAGTACAAGCCGACGAACGTCACGGGGGCACCGGCAGCGCAGTACGAACTCGCGTTGACCAATCCGGACTTCAAGTTCCCGCAGATCTGGCGCTCGAACATTGCCGTGGATCGGCAGCTGCCGTTCGGCCTGACGGGTACGGCCGAATTCCTGTACAGCCGCGACGTCAACGGCATTTATTACATCAACGCCAACCAGTCTGCACCGACTGGCGCGTTTACCGGTCCGGACACTCGTCCGCGCTACTCCGATACATGCCCGGCCTCGGGAACGCAGACGCGCATCAACTGCAACATCTCGAGTGCGATCGTCCTCAAGAACCAGAATGTGGGACGGTCCTACAACGCGGCATTCTCCCTTGAGCGTCCGTTCCGCAACGGTCTCTATGCCAAGGCGGCGTATAGCTACGGCATGAGCCGCAATACGGTAGATGCCGGTTCCATCGCCTTCGGTTCGTGGAACAACAACCAGCATGCCGGCAATCCGAACAATCCGGGGCTCGGTGTCTCGGGGTATGCGGCCGGCCACCGGTTCTTCACCACGTTCACGTATGAGAAGTCGTACTTCGACTTCGGCAAGACCGGGATCTCGCTGTTCTTCGAAGGCCGGAACGGCGGCAACGGCAGCTACGTCTTCAGCGGTGATATGAACGGGGATGGTGGCACGTCGAACGATCTGATCTATATCCCGAAGGACGTCTCGGAGATGAACTTCCAGCAGTACACGGCGTCGGGGACGGGCGGCAAGACGTTCACGGCGGCTGATCAGGCGGCGGCGTTCGAAGCCTTCATCCAGCAGAGCGACTATCTGCGCAACAACCGCGGCAAGTATGCCGAGCGTGGCGCAGTGTTCCTGCCGATGGTGTACAACGCCGACGTGAGCGTGACGCAGGACCTGTTCACGAACGTGGCGGGCAAGAAGAACACCATCCAGCTCCGTCTGGACATCCTGAACTTCGGCAACCTGCTGAAGGACACGTGGGGCCAGGGGTACACGTTTACCCGGACCTCGATCCTGGTGCCCGCGGGTGCCGATACCCAGGGTCGTGCGCAGTATCGGTTCTCGAATGTGTCGCCCACTGAGCTGCTGAGCACGCCGTTCCAGCGGACGGCCAACCTTGGTGACGTGTGGCGCATGCAGCTCGGTCTCCGCTACATCTTCAACTGATGAACTGAACTTCCGGCCGCCTCGACGGCGGCTTGAGGGCCTGATGTGCACAGCGCCCCGTCGGCTTTCGCCGGCGGGGCGCTGCGCATTTCCGGGAATCCTGAGGTGCGACTTATGCGGCTTTCTTTCCGACGGTCAGATAAAACACCGGCACGCCCAGCAGGATGATGCCGAACACGCCGAGCGTCCCCACGCGCTGCGCCGGATCCATCAGGGCGTTGACGAGCAGAAACAGGGTGGCCAGGCAGAAGAGCGCCGGCACGAATGGATAGAATGGCGTGCGGACCGGCGGATTCCAGTCGGGGCGCCGACGCAACTTGAAGACGGCCCCGATGCTCAACACGTAGAAGACAAGCGAAGCCGTAACGAAGATGTCGGCGAGCTGCTCGAAGCTGCGGAGCAGCACGAACGCGACCCCGAGGCTCCCTGTCATGAGAATCGCGACATACGGCGTTTTGAACGTCGGATGGACGGCCGCCACCTTGCGGAAGAACAGCCCGTCGTCGGCCATCGCGAAGAAGATGCGCGGCCCCGTGAGCAGCGAGCCGTTGACCGAGCCGAACGTCGAAATCAGTACGGTCAGCGAAACGAGCGTCACCCCGATCGGGCCGATCAGCCGCTGCGCGACGTCGGCCGCCACCAGCGGGGCGCGGCGCATCTCCTCGACCGACAGCACCGAGAGATACGCGACATTCGCGAGTAGGTAGATGACGATGATGGCGATCGTGCCGAGCACGATGGCCTTCGGAAGCGTCTTCTCCGGGTCTTTCACTTCACCGGCGACCTTGGAGAGGTCGCCCCACCCGTCGAAGGCCCAGAGCACGGAGACGAGCGCCAAGCCGAACGCCGAGACCGTGAAGCTTCCCGGTGGCGCAGCGGGGGTGAAGTGTCCGCCGGTCTGCGGCAGCCCGAGAATCAGCGCGAGTGCGACGATGACGAGCAGCCCGCCGTATTTCGCCGCGGTCGTGAAGTTCTGCACCAGGGCCCCCCAACGGAGCCCCACCACGTTGATGGTGGCCATCAGGATCAGGGCGGCGGCTGCCAGCCAGTGCGCATAGGTGTCGTAGGGCGCCTGCGACGGATCCAACCCGAAGGCCCGGAGCGCGTATTGGGCGAACGTGAGGGAGATGCCCCCAAGCGCGGCCGCGCGAATCAGCGTGAATTCGGCCCAGCCATAGAGGAAGGCGGGGAGTCGTCCCCACGCCTCGCGGATGTACACGAAGTAGCCCCCGGTGCGTGGCATCGCGCCGGCCAGCTCGGCCAACGTGAGCGCCCCACAGAGCGCGAACACGCCGCCCATGGCCCACACCGCCAGCAGCGGCAGGGGCCCGGGGAGCTTGTCGGCGATCCCGGCCGGGGAGCGAAAGATCCCCGATCCGATCGTCGTGCCGACCAGCACGGCGATCGCGGACCAGAGCCCGAGCTGACGCGGAAGGGCTGTGGTCCCAGTTTCGGGACCGGCTGTCGTGGCGGCGCCGCGCGCCGCGTCGGAAGGAGTGGCCATGCGGCCATGCTAACGCCGGGGACGGCCGACCGCACGGTCCGGTGGCGGCGAGTTTCTTCATGGACCGGGGGGTTCAATGGGGCGGTACACCCTCTAGTTTTGACCGGCATGTCCTTCACGCTGTGGACGATGTCACCCGCTCTCGCCTCCGGGATCTTCTGGGTCGCCGTCGTCATCTGTGCGGTTGCGCAGCTGTTCATCCTGCGCGCCGTCTTCCGCACGCTGCCGGCGCCGTCGTCGCCGGACGTGCCGGCTCCCCGCCGCTGGGCCGAGATCGCCTGGGCCATCCTGCCCATGCTCGGCCTCGTCGCCGTGTTCCTCGGCGCGTGGCGTCTCCTGCCATCGTAAGCCCTCCGGGCAACTCACCGGTGTCCTGATGTCTGTCACTCATGCTCCTGCTCCGGTCCGCCGCGCGGCCTTCATCGCGCTCGGTGTATCGCTCGTGCACATCATCTTCGGGGCGATCGTCCGCATCTCCGGTTCGGGGATGGGGTGCGGTGATCACTGGCCCACCTGTTACGGCTATTGGTTCCCGCCGTTCGAGCGTATGGACCTCGTGATCGAGGTCATGCATCGCTATCTGGCCATTGCGCTCTTTGCGAGCATCGCCGGGTTGGTCGCTACGGCGTGGAAGCACAAGGCGCATCCGGCCGTGGGCGGCACGCGTGGCGTCTGGTCAGCCTCGCTGATCGCTGTCAGCCTCTGGTTCGCACCGGCCCTGTTCGGCGCGGTCACCGTGTTCACCGGCAATCCCGCGTGGGCGACGGTCGTCCACAAGCTACTGGCGGCCTCGCTGCTGGCCGTGTTGCTGATGGCGACCATTCGCGCCGGTGGCCTCGGCGGGACGTCGATCGTGACGTCCCAGGGCACCCCGAAGGCGATCGGTGGGGCGACCGCCGCGGCGGCCATGGCGCTGCTGGTGGTCCTGCTCGGCGGTTTGACCGCCAAACTCCCGGGCGCGGCAGTGGCGTGTGCCGGCTTCCCGCTGTGCGGCGAGGGTTCGACGGGTGGCGGAGCGCAACACGTGCAGCTGACGCACCGCGTGTTGGCTTACCTGCTCGTGCTGCATCTGATTTCGCTGCCGATGATCTTCCGCAAGCGTGGCGAACCCGCGCCGTTGATCCGCGCCGCATGGATCGGGATGGGACTCGGCATCCTGCAGATCGTGTGGGCCGGCTGGATGGTGACCGGCGGGTTCCCCGGGGTCGTGCGCTCGCTGCATCAGGCGACCGGCATTCTGATCTGGGTCGTGGGCTTCGTGATGGCCTATCTCGCGCGGATTGCCGCCGGCCGCACGACGATCGGCGCGCAGGGCGGCGCGACGACGCCATCGATGCCGGTGGGTGCGGCGTCGGTCTCGGCGTCCTGACCCGCGGATATCGTGACCAGCACCGTGGCTGAGGTCGAGCCGACGCCGCCCGAGGCGCGGCCCCTCTCGAAGGATCTCGTCGCCCTCACCAAGCCGCGCATCATCTCGCTGCTGTTGGTGACGACGGCGATGCCGATGTATGCCGCCGGATCGCCGTCGTGGGTGACGGTGTTGCTGGTCATGATCGGTGGGTACCTCATGGCCGGCGGTGCGAACGCGGTCAACATGTATCTCGACCGCGACATCGATGATGTGATGGCCCGCACGCGGCTCCGTCCGATTCCGAGTGGCCGCATGACGCCGACGCAGGTGCTGGCGTTCGGCGTGGCATGTGCGACGGGCGCGACCTGGCTGCTCGCGCAGTTCGTGAACGTGCTGACCGCCTTGCTCGCGCTGGCCGGTTTCTACTTCTACGTGTTCATCTACACGCGCTGGCTCAAGCGCTCGTCGCCGCAGAACATCGTGATCGGTGGCGCGGCCGGCGCATTTCCCCCACTCGTCGGGTGGGCCGCCGTCACGGGCTCGCTCGATGTGACGGCGTGGATGCTGTTCCTGATCGTGTTCTACTGGACGCCGCCGCACTTCTGGGCGCTCGCGCTCCTCAAGCAGGTGGATTACGGCCGCGCGCGCGTTCCGATGGCGCCCCTCGTCTGGGGCGAACGCGAGACGATGCATCAGATGGTGTGGTACACGCTGATTCTGCTGGCGCTGACCATCCTGCCGGTCTTGTACGGCGCGTTCGGCGTGCTCTATCTCGCCTCGGCGCTCATCCTCGGCGGCCTCCTGCTCTGGGGCGTGTGGCGCGTGCTGGCGGCGGCGCGCGCCGGCGCGCCGTGGACCGCCCCGGCGTGGTGGGTCTACAAGTATTCGCTGCTGTATCTGGCGCTGCTGTTCCTTGCGATGGCGATCGATCGCGCGATCATCGGGTCGCCCATCGGCAGCGCGCCGTAAGTCGTGCGCCCACGCGCTACTCGTCTCTCGCCGCGCCCCTTGGCGCGGCTGCTCCCCCTGCTCCGCCCGTACGCGACGCGCCTGGCCGTCGCGTTCGTGTTTCTGGTGGTCGCCGCTGCCGCCGGGCTCGTCTTCCCGGCGACGCTGCGGTTCCTGCTGGACGCCGCTTTCGAACAACGCGATCGCGCCGCGCTGGATCGCATCGCCCTCGGCTTGATCGGCATCTTCGCCATCCAGGGCGTCGCGAATTTCGTGCAGGTCTACCTGCTCAGCTCGAGCGTGGAGCGCGTCATCGCCACGCTGCGTCAGCAGACCTTCGCACATCTGATCCGCTTGTCTCCGGCCTTCTTTACCGAGCGTCGGACCGGAGAACTCACGAGCCGTCTGAGCAGCGATCTCGGGCTGCTGCAATCGCTGATGAGCACGTGGCTGTCGGAACTCTCGCGGCAGACGCTGTTCCTCATCGGCGGCATCCTCATGCTGTTCGTCACGAATCCCCGGCTCACGCTCACCACGTTGGCGGTCGTGCCGCTGGTGGTGGGGGCGGCCCTCACGTTTGGTGGGGCACTGCGCCGGGCCAGTACCTCCGTCACCGATCGCGTGGCCGAGGCGATGGGCACGGCCGACGAGGCGTTCGGGGCCATTCGCATCGTGCAGAGCTTCACGCGCGAAGCGGAGGAAACGCGGCGCTTCGCCACGCAGCTGGATGCGCTGGTGGAGATCGCGGTGGCGCGCGCACGCACGCGGGCCCTGTTCTTCGGGGTCGTCGGGTTCATCGCGTTCGGGGCCGTCGCCGTGGTGCTCTGGCAAGGTGGGGCCCAGGTGCTCGCCGGACAGCTGACGGCGGGTACGCTCGTCGCGTTCCTCTTCTACGCCCTGTTCGTCGCGGCCGCCGTGGGGTCACTCGCGACGCTCTTTGGCAACATTCAGGAAGCGATCGGCGCCACGTCGCGTGTGTTCGATCTGCTCGATACCGTGCCCACCGTACAGGATCCACCGATCCCCGTCGTCCCCTCCGCCGCGCTTCGTGGCGCGATCACGTTGGACGAGGTGTCGTTCCGCTATGCACCGGAGCGTCCCGACGTGCTGCAGGCGCTGTCATTGGAGATTACCGCCGGCGAGGTGGTGGCGCTGGTCGGTCGTTCGGGCGCCGGCAAGACGACCATCGCCAACCTGCTGCCCCGATTCTGGGATGTGACCGGTGGCGCCATCCGCATTGACGGACACGACATCCGCACCCTGTCGCTGGCGACGCTGCGCGATGCCATCGGCATCGTCCCACAAGATCCGGTGCTGTTCAGCGGCACGATCGCGGAGAACATCGCCTATGCGCGGCCGCTGGCGACGCGCGATGCGATCGAACGGGCCGCGCGGGCCGCGCATGCGTGGGAGTTCATCACCCAGCTGCCGGAGGGCCTCGACACGCGGGTGGGAGAGCGCGGGATCAAGCTGTCCGGCGGTCAGCGGCAGCGCATCGCCATCGCCCGCGTGTTTCTCAAGGATCCAGCCATCGTCATTCTCGATGAAGCGACCTCGAGTCTCGACGCCGAGAGCGAACGTTACGTGGAAGCGGCGCTGGAAGAATTGCTCGAGGGGCGCACGACGATCATCATTGCGCACCGACTGCGAACAGTCCGTCGCGCGCATCGCGTGGTGGTGCTGGAACACGGGCAGATCGTGGAGATGGGACACCACGACGCGTTGGTGGGACAATCGGGCGGCCTCTACGCGCGCCTGTATCAGCTCGCGATCGAGTAGACAGCGCCGTCGCGCGCTGAATCAGTACTGCAGCGCGACCTTCGCTTCGACGCTACCGTCAACCCGCACGCGCTGACGTTTCACCCCCAGGCGCTCGTGCCAGGCGACCAGGCGATAGGTGCCGGCCGGTACCCCCTCGAAGCGGAACGCGCCGTCATCCTCCGTGATGGCGACGAACGGATGCGGCGCCACCACCAGCCATGCATGCACCCACGGATGCTTGTCATCGCGCACGTGGACCAGACCGGGCGTTGCCGCCGCGGCACTCGACGGTACCACCTGACCGGCATCGGTGAGAAAGACGGTCTCGCGCGCCGTGGTGCCGCCCTCTTCCATGAACTTGAGGCGTGCGAAGAGTGCGTCACGCCCTTTCACCATCACCGTGCCCCCGATGCCAACCCGCTGCACGCGTGGCGCGAGGCGGCAGCGATCATAGGTGAGCGTGACCGTGCGCGGCGCCTCGATGCGGGGGCCGCGGGACACGCCCTCCAACCACACCACGACCTGCCCCACCCCACCGCGCTCCCCGGAGACCAGCGGCTCGCGAAACGGCGCGCACGCGCGGGTGTCATGGGTTGGCGTGATCAGCGTGTCGCGCGGTGCGGGGCCTCCGATCCGACCGGTGATCATCCCTCCGGCCTCCACGCGTGCGACGGTGTACTGCTGTCCATCGACGCCACCCGCAGCGAGAGCGAGGCCGCGCGTGTCCGTGCCCGCCGCGCCATTGGTGGGCGGCGGCGCCGCCGTGCGCGATGCGACCGGCGACTCCACATCGGCAATCCGCACGCCATCGCTGGTCCGATCATCCCCGCACGCGGCGCTCGATGCAATCAGGCATGCGGCAAGGCGGAACACGCGTCGGAGGCCGCGCCGATGTGTGCCCACGTGCCTGCCGGTGTGCCTCACACGATGAACAAGTCGCGCTGAATCTCGCCGGGCGTAATCAGCAACGCGTCGTCGGTGACGAAGCCGTTGACTTCCGTCCGTACCCCAAACTCCCCGACCAGATAGACGCCCGGCTCGATGGAGAACCCGACCCCGGGGATCAGCAGGCGATCGTCACGCGATTCGAGATTGTCGATCTGCGGGCCGGACCCGTGCAGCTCGCGGGCATCGATACTGTGCCCGGTGCGATGCCAGAAGTACGGCCCAAAGCCACGCGCTTCGATGACCGCGCGCGCGGCATCGTCCGCCTCACCGCCACACACGGGCGTTCCCGCCGCGATACGATCACGCAGCAGCGCCAGCGCGGCGTCGCGCGCATCGCGCACGGCATCCCACACCTGCACCACCCGATCACTCGGCGTCCCCAACGAGGCCATCCACGTCTGATCGGCGTAGATCCCTCCGGGTTCCTTGGCAAATAGATCGATCAGCAAGACGTCACCACGCTGCACCAACCGCGGCGCCGCCGCGGACGGGACATAGTGCGGATTGGCCGCGTTCTCTGATGCCGCCACGTCAGGCCCGTGATCGGTTTCGAGCCCCGCCCGCGCGAACGCTTCGAGAATGCGCGCCTGCAGTTCGTGCTCGGCGGCGGGTGTCCCCGCCGCGACCATTGCGCCCGCATGCCGGATCGTATCCTTCGCAATCGCGGCGATGTGCTCGGCGGCGCGCTCGTGGGTCGCACGCTGCGCCGGCGTCCACGTGGCGTAGATCTCCGACACCAAATTGGCGGAACTCACGACCGTGGCGCCGCTCGCGCGCACGAGTTCCAGCACACCCGCCGGGATGCGGTCGAGGTACGGAATCGCATCGCCCGGCGAATACTCCATGGCGACCCGCTTCCCGGCCACCAGTGCCCCCACCTCCGCCTCCAGCGCACGCCAGCCGCTGTACGTGCGCAGTGGCCACGCCTTTGGCCACCGGGCCCACGGTCCAGACTCGATGGCGTGGGCGATCCCGATCGGTGTGCCTTCGCGCGGGATGTACGCGAAGACGCGGCGCGAACAGAGCCCCTGAAATCCGAGCAGCCCAGCGGCAATGGCATTCGT
>JBDKIJ010000294.1:0-7726 GCA_039797155.1 Gemmatimonadota bacterium
AGCCACCCGACGCGGTGTCACGGTCGTGGCGTTGGCGGACAATTTCACCACGACCTGCCAATAGGCGGTCCGGGCCTGGAAGTAGTCGGATGAAGCCATCGACGGGCTCCCTGGGGGAGCCCGTCGATGTTTCCGCCACGGGTGGTCCTCCGCCGTAGGTATCTACGGGCGACAGGGGCGGCGTGACGGTATTACGTTCTGAACATGAACGCTCGTCTCCGCTTCACCACCGCCGGCGAGTCGCACGGTCCCGCCCTCGTGTCGATCCTCGAAGGGCTCCCTGCCGGCGTTCCACTGCTTGCCGATGATGTGAATGGCCAGCTCGCCCGCCGCCAACAGGGGTACGGGCGCGGACGACGCATGCAGATCGAGACCGACCGCATCGAATGGCTCTCTGGGGTGCGCGGCGGCGAATCGATCGGTTCGCCCATCGCGATGATGATTCGCAACAGCGATTGGAAGAACTGGGTCGAGATCATGGATCCCGCCCCGCGTCCCGATGATGACGCGGGCCCACGCAAGCGCCACGTGACTCGTGTGCGACCCGGGCATGCTGATCTCACGGGTGTGCTCAAGTACGATCGCACGGATGCGCGCGACATTCTCGAGCGCGCATCCGCGAGGGAAACCACGGCACGGGTGGCCGCTGGGGCGGTCTGTCGCGTGTTGCTGCGCGAAGTCGGTGTGCAGATCGGATCGCATCTCGTGCATCTTGGCGGCCTCGACGCCGCGCGCCCCGATGTGCTACCAGAGGATCTGAATGCGGCGGCCGACATGTCGCCGCTGCGCACGCTGGATCCACACGCCGAGGTGGCCATGATCGCTCGCATCGACGAGGCCAAGCGGGCGGGCAACACCCTCGGTGGGATCTGCGAGGTGGTCGTGACCGGATTGCCGGTCGGCCTCGGTTCGCACGTGTCGTGGGATCGGCGGCTCGATGGTCGTCTCGGGCAGGCGATGCTGTCGATTCCCGCCGTGAAGGGGGTGGAGATCGGGCTGGGCTTCGAGACGGCGCGTCGCACCGGAGCGGAGGTCCACGACGAAATCGAGGCGGCGCCGGGCAGCACGCGTACGGGGCACGTGCGTCGCCGCAGCAATCGCGCGGGGGGCACGGAGGGCGGCATGACCACGGGGGAGCCGCTGGTCATTCGCGTGGCCATGAAGCCGATCTCCACGCTCATGCGGCCTCTGGCCACGGTCGATGTGGCAACGGGCGAGGCCGCACAGGCCGTCGCCGAGCGCAGCGATGTCACCGCGGTGCCGGCGATGGGCGTGATCGCTGAAGCGATGGCGGCATTCGTACTGGCGGATGCCCTGCTCGAAAAGGTCGGTGGCGATTCGCTCGGCGAGGTGCAGCGGAACCTCCGGGCGTATCTCGCCCGACTCGACGAGCGCGTCGGCTAGACGCACGACGTTCCGCCATCGCGTTGTCGCACATGCCGCTGCATGGTCATC
The DNA here is from genome assembly GCA_039797155.1 of Gemmatimonadota bacterium. Lineage (GTDB taxonomy): Bacteria > Gemmatimonadota > Gemmatimonadetes > Gemmatimonadales > Gemmatimonadaceae > Gemmatimonas. The sequence goes on from JBDKIJ010000294.1 coordinate 1,456, forward strand.
TAGTGCTGGTGGGGCTTCCCGGCTCGGGAAAGTCGACGGTGGGGCGAGCGGTTGCCCGACTCGTCGATCGTCCGTTCCTGGATTTCGATCAGGAGATTGTGCGTCGGACCGGGATGTCGGTCTCGGCCATCTTCGAGACGCGGGGAGAGGCCGCCTTCCGCGAGGAGGAGGTCGCGCTGACACGAGAGCTGGCGGGGGCCTCCCCGATGATTCTGGCACCCGGTGGCGGATGGATCACGAATGTCGGCGTGGTCGATATGCTGCGCCCGCCCGCACTGCTCGTGTACCTGCGTGTCAGTGTGGCCGAATCGCTGAGGCGCCTGCGCCGATCGCGGAACGTCCGACCGCTGCTCGCGAGCGAGGACCCGGGGGCACGACTGCAGCAGCTGATGGATCAGCGGGCCCCTTTATATAAAGATGCCGACGTGGTGATTGACGCGGAAACCTTTGATTCACAACGACTTGTGGAATTTGTAGCGGCGCTTGCCCGCGATGGCCAATCGGCGCTAGGTTAGGTGATGGACGAACGTTGGACACCGGTCATTGCGGATTTGCGGGAGCGGTTTGCGGCTGACACCGATGTGGTGGAGGTCGAGGCGTACCTGTCGTCGCAGGGATATGACCGGCGTCAAATTGGTGAGATCCTTTCCCTCCTGTATTGCGATCCTGTGCCGTCTGCTGGTTGGGGCGCCGGTGTCGCGCCGCGTGATATGCCGTTGCGAGTGCAGGGGCCTCATGAACGCGGGCGGTTCTCTCCCGATGCCTGGGGGTATCTGCTGATGCTCCAAGGATCCGGGGCGGTGAGCCTCAACGACTTCGAACACCTGGTGGAGCGCGCGCTGGTTCATGTCGACGGCCGCATCAGCCTGGCGGATATCCGCGCCCTCGCGGATGACGTCGGGGTCGATGATGGCGCCATGATTGGCGAGCGCCCCCTGATACACTGACCTGATGGCCATCAAGAAGGCAGCATCGAAGACCGCGCGAACGGCAACCGCCAAGACCGCGGCAAAAAAGGCGCCGGCCAAGAAGGCGGCAGCGAAGAAAGTCGCCGCAAAAACGGCGGCGAAGAAAACCGCGCGCAAGACCGCAGCGCGAGCCGTCGTCGAGGACACGTACGAGGCACTCGAGGCTGCGCCGGCAGGCGGGACCTCGCTCGTGATCGTCGAGTCGCCCGCCAAGGCGAAGACCATCGGCAAGTATCTCGGGCGCGGCTATACCGTCCGCGCGACCGTCGGTCATGTGCGCGATCTGCCCGCCAAGAAGTTGGGCATCGACGTGGATCACGGCTTTGCGCCCGAATACGTGACGATCGAGGGGAAGGAAGACATCCTCACCGATCTCAAGAAGATCGCCAAGGGCGCGCGCGAGATTTTCATCGCCACCGACCCTGATCGTGAAGGCGAAGCGATCGGATGGCACGTCGAGCAGTACTTCACGCAACCGAAACGGCACGCCGTGACGGCGCCGATCCGTCGCGTGATGTTCCACGAGATCACCAAGGACGCCGTGCAGAAGTCGATGGCGCGCCCCATGGAGATCGACAATAAGAAGGTTGAAGCCCAGCAGGCCCGTCGCGTGCTCGATCGGCTCGTGGGCTACAAGGCGAGCCCGGTACTCTGGAAGACGGTGAAGAAGGGGCTCTCCGCCGGTCGTGTGCAGACGGTGGCGCTGCGTCTGATCGTCGAGCGTGAGCGCGAGATCCGCGCGTTCACTCCAGTCGAGTACTGGAGCATCGCGGCCGATCTGCAGAAGGGTGCGCAGCCGTTCAGCGCCAAGCTGCATCAGGTGGATGGGCGCAAGCCGGAGATCCCGACGGGAGCGGACGCCGAGCGGATTCTGGCCGATCTCAAGGGGCGCACGCAGTTCACCGTGACCGAGGTGAAGCGGCGTGAGCGGCGCAAGAATCCGGCGGCGCCGTTCACCACGTCCACGCTGCAGCAGGAAGCCGCGAAGAAACTGGGCTTCGGCTCGAAGCGTACGATGCGCCTTGCACAGGACCTGTACGAAGGCATCGATGTCGGTATCGATGGGGCCACGGGTCTCATCACCTACATGCGTACGGACTCGACGCGCGTCTCCGAAGATGCCGCGGCGAACGCCCGCGACACGCTGCGCGCGCAGTTCGGCGAGGCGTTCCTGGCCGCACAGCCCCAGCTGTACCCCAGCGGCAAGGCCAACGCGCAGGACGCGCATGAAGGCGTGCGTCCCACCGATCCGTCGCGCCGCCCCGAGGCGATTCAGAAGTACCTCACGGCCGACCAGTTCAAGCTCTATCAGCTCATTTGGCAGCGCTTCATGGCGTCGCAGATGGCGCCGGCGATCTTCGATACCACCACGGTGGACTTCGACATCCCGGTGCAGGAGCGCCGCTACCTGTTCCGGGCTACCGGCTCCGTAGTGAAGTTCCAGGGCTTCCTGGCGCTGTACCGTGAAGCGCGCGAAGAAGGGGATAGCAAGGCACTCGAAGACGAACAGGCACTGCCCGTCCTTGAAGAAGGCGAGCAGGTGCCCGTGAAGGCGATCACGCCGACGCAGCATTTCACCGAGCCGCCGCCGCGTTTCTCCGAAGCGTCGCTGGTGAAGGAACTCGAGCGCCTCAGCATCGGGCGTCCGTCCACGTACGCGTCGATCATTTCCGTGTTGGCCGAGCGGCGCTATGTCCTGCTCGAGCAGCGCCGATTCTTCCCCACGCCACTTGGCGAAACCGTCGAGAAGGTGATGGTGAAGAAGTTCCCTGACATCTTCAACGTCAGTTTCACGGCGCAGATGGAAGAGGAGCTCGACAAGATCGCCGAAGGCGAGATCGATTGGGTGCGCGCGCTGGGCGACTTCTGGACGCCCTTCCAGCGGACGCTCAACGACAACGATCTCGATCTCCTCATCGGCGAGGCGCACGATCTATCGGGGCTCGCAACCGAGAAGTGCCCGGACTGCGGAGGTCGTCTCGTACCGAAGGGTGGTTTCTTCGGCCCCTTCGTGGCCTGCGAAAACCACCCGAAGCAGTGCAAGTACACGCGCCCGATCAAGGGCGAGAAGAAGCCCGCCGAACTCACGAAGTACAAGTGCCAGGAGTGCGGCGAGCCGATGGTCGTACGGCACGGCCGCTCTGGTGACTTCCTCGGCTGCAGCAAGTTTCCGAAGTGCCGCGGGACGCGCTCCATGCCGACGGGTGTCATGTGTCCCAAGGATGGCGGCGAGATCGCCGAACGTCGCTCAAAGAAGCGCGGGAAGGCCTTCTACGGCTGCGAGAACTATCCCAATTGCGACTTCGTGGTGTGGGACAAGCCCGTCGCCGACGCGTGCCCCGACTGCGGCTACGTTGGGGCCGAGTCGAAGAGCAACAAGACGCGTGGATCGTTCCGGAAGTGTCTCAAGTGCGCGAACGAGTGGGATGTGGCGTCGCCGGCCGAGGACGTGGCCGAGGTCGCGTGATCACGATCGTGGGAGGTGGCCTCGCCGGTTCGGAGGCCGCCTGGCAGTTGGCGGAGCGCGGCCATGACGTCGTCGTCCACGAAATGCGCCCGGTCCGCGGAACCGCCGCGCATCGCACCGATCGGCTGGGCGAGCTGGTCTGCTCGAACACCTTCAAGAGCACGGAGACCACCAACGCACACGGCTTGCTCAAGGCCGAGATGCGCGCGTTGGGGTCGCTGATCCTCACCTGTGCCGATGAAGCACGCGTGCCGGGCGGGAGCGCGTTGACCGTCGACCGCGAGCTGTTTGCGCAGGCGGTGCATACGCGCCTGCATGCGCATCCGCGCATCACGGTGACACGCGAGGAAGTCACTGCGCTCCCCGACCAGGGGATCATCGCGACGGGGCCGTTGACGAGCGACGCACTCGCTGAAGCAATCCGCGCACGTCTGGGGGTGGAGTCGTTGGCGTTCTACGACGCCATTGCACCGGTCGTCTCGTTCGAGTCCATCGACCAGTCGATTGCGTTCCGTGCGTCGCGGTGGGGGAAGGAAACGATGGATGGCGCCAGCGACGAAGGCGCGTATCTCAACTGCCCCTTCACGCGCGACGAGTACGAGGCGTTCATCGACGCGCTCACGACGGCCGATCAGTTCACGGCGCATGAGTTTGATGCCGTGCCGTACTTCGAAGGGTGCATGCCTGTTGAGGAAATGGCGCGGCGAGGTCGCGAGTCGCTCCGCTTCGGACCGATGAAGCCGATCGGCTTGCGCGACCCGCGTGCTGACCGGAAGCCGTGGGCTGTCGCGCAGCTCCGCATGGAGGATCGCGGCGGGCGCATGTGGAACCTTGTGGGGTTCCAGACGCGACTGCGAATCCCCGAGCAGGCGCGCGTGTTCCGCATGATTCCGGGACTGGCTGAGGCGGAATTCCTGCGCTTCGGCAGCATCCATCGCAACTCGTACGTGAACGCACCGGCGACGCTCTCGCCGCATCTTTCATTGCGCGATGCGTCCTCGGTGCTCTTTGCGGGGCAGATCACTGGGGTTGAGGGGTACACGGAGAGCAGCGCGACCGGGCTGTTGGCCGGGATCAATTTGTCGCGCATGCTGGCCGGCGATGCGCCGGTGATTCCGCCGCCCACCACCATGCTCGGCGCGCTCTATCGCTACCTCCGTGAGGCCGATCCGAAGCACTTCCAGCCGATGAACGCCAATTTCGGTTTGCTCGACGAATTGGCGGACGTGCCGGCAAAGATGCTCAAGGATAAGGTGAAAAAGCGTGAGCTGTTTGCCGAACGCGCCCTGCAGGCGATGGCGTCGTGGCGTACAGCGGCGGCCATCGCGCCGGTGACGGTGGCATGAGCGGCGCTGCCGAGGACGACGCGCCGATCGAAGCGGGCGCTGCGCCTCCGGCCCCGCTGCCTACGGAGATCGCCGAGTTTCTCCGGTACATCGAGAAGGAACGCGATCTCTCGGCCAATACCGTCGGCGCCTACACGCGAGATCTGCGCGAGTTCGCCACGTGGCTCGAGGCGACGCATGGCATCGCGGGGTGGGACTGGAACGCCCTCTCGCGGACGACCATCCGCGGCTACATGGCGTATCTGACGCGGCGTGGCCTCGCGAAGCGCTCGATCGCGCGTCAGCTCTCCGCCGTGCGCAGCTTCTATCGCTGGATGCATCGCGATGAACGGGTGGACGTGAATCCCGCCCGCGCGGTGGGTTCCCCCAAGCTGCCCCGCACGTTGCCGGCCTACCTCGATCGGCAGCAGGCCGAGCTGCTGTTGCAACATGCGGCGACGCGTGCGCAGAGCCTGGAATTCACCGAAGTGCGCAATCTCGCGATGCTCGAATTGTTCTACTCGAGCGGGCTCCGGCTTTCCGAGCTGTGCGGCATCAACCTCGGCGATCTCGATCTCGTGTCGCAGCAGGTCAAGGTGCGGGGCAAGGGACGGAAGGAGCGCATTGTGCCGCTTGGTGATCCCGCGCAACGCGCGCTGCGGAATTATCTGGTGAAGCGCGACGCGCTGCTGGCGTCCACTCCCGCGGGCGGCACGCGGGTCAGCCGTGGGGCGGTCTTCCTCAGCGAGCGCGGGTCACGCATTTCCCCGCGGGCCGTGCAGCATGCCATGGGCACGCTACTGGGCGCGGTGGCAGAAGGCGCCGAGCTGACCACGCACTCCTTGCGACATACGTTCGCGACGCATCTGGTGGATGCCGGCGCCGATCTGCGGGCGGTGCAGGAGTTGCTCGGCCACGCGAGCATCAGCACGACGCAGATCTATACGCACACCAGTGTGGACCGACTCAAGAAAGTCTACAAGCAGGCACATCCCAGGGCGTGAGTCCCTTCACATCGTGGGCGTACCGCCAGCGAAAATCGTGGCCGCACGCGCCGCGTCGAGATTGCCACCGCACATGATCACGCCCACGGTCTTGCCCGCGAGTCGCGGCGCGAGCTGACGCAGACCGGCGAAACCGGTCGCGCCGGCGCCTTCGGCGAGGTTGTGGGTGATGGACCAGAGATCGCGCACACTCTGGGCAATGTCCTCGTCACTGACGAGCACGAAGCCGGCGAGTCCGGTACGCAATGCGTCGAAGGTCTGCTCGTAGGTGGATCCAGTCGCGATCCCTTCGGCGAAGGTGCGCACCGGCTCGCCGCTGCGCGGTTGGCCATCATGCCACGCGTCGTGCTGTGCCGGCGCATGCACACTCTGCACCGCATACACCTCGAGTGAGGGCTTCAAGGCCTTGGCCACGGCGATCGCCCCGACCGCTTGCGACCCACCGCCCAACGCAATGACCACGGCGTCGAGTGCTGGGACCTGCTCGAGAAACTCCAGCGTCATCGT
>JBDKIJ010000295.1:0-4189 GCA_039797155.1 Gemmatimonadota bacterium
CGTTTCCGCTATGACCAGATGCTCGGCCTCTCCTGGAAGCTGTTGCTCCCCGTCTCGCTGGCCAATCTCGTGGTGACCGTGTTCGTGATGTGGTGGATCGGAGGTGGCGCATGACACTGCCAATGGCTGAACGGCCTCGTCCAACGGGCACGCGCACGGTGCGTCGCTACGCCCGGCCGACCTATTGGAACGAAACCACGTTGACCCTCTGGGAGAAGCTATATCTCCCCGAAATCTTGCGCGGCCTGTCCATCACGACGGGCGTGTTCCTGCGGAACATGGCCAAGTGGCTGACGGGGCGTCGTGGGGCGGTGACGACGTACTACCCCGAGGAGAAGCGGGCCGATTTTGCGCCGCGCAATCGCGGGAAGCATATCCTGACGCAACGGCCGGATGGTTCGCCGCAGTGCATTGCGTGCAACATGTGCGCGACGGTGTGCCCGGCAAAGGTCATTGAAATCGAGGCAGGCTTCGATCCCGATGATCCAGCGCATCCCAAGTTCCCGGTACGGTTCGAGATCGACTACTCGCGCTGCGTCTTCTGTGGTTTGTGTGTCGAGGCTTGCCCGGAGGACGCCATCCGCATGCAGGAAGACGTGCCGAACCTCGTGTCGGACGATCGCTGGAACATGTGGATGACGATGGACGAGATGCTGACCTGGAAGCCGCAGGCGGACGTGGCGAAGCCGTACCCACCAAAGCCGGTGCCGCTTACGCGGCGCAGTGGTTCGGCGGCGGCTGCACCAGTGGCTGCAACGGTGGCGTCAACGGGAGGGAGCGTCCCATCGAACCCGTGATCCTCTTCATCGTGGGGCTGGTCGCGCTGATCAGCGCCGCCTCGATGCTCGTGCTCCGCGAACCGATGCGCGTGGCGCTCGCGCTGATCACGTCGATGACGGCGCTCGGAGCCATCTACGGCCTGATCGGTGTCCACTTCATCGCCGCGTTTCAGGTGTTGATCTACGTGGGCGCCGTCATGGTGTTCATGGTGTACGTGATCATGCTGCTCGAGGTCCGTGAGCACGTCGCGGCGCGGCGCTACTCGCGCTGGCTGGTGCCCGCCGGTGCCGTCGGCACGCTCCTCCTTGGCGCGGTTGGCGTCGCGGCCTCGCGTGCCTCCGTGCCCGCAACGGCTGAGGGCGCCACCCGATTCGGCCTGCAGGCGTTCTCCGCGGAATTCCTCTCCACGTACTGGCTCGAGTTCGAGCTGACGACCGTACTGCTCGTCTCCGCGATCGTGGCTGCGTTGGCCGTGATCGCCGTCAGCCGCCGTCGGCAGGGATAAGCACATGACTCAGGCTTCTGCGCTGCTGTGGCTGTCTGGCGCGCTCTTCCTCATTGGACTGCTCGGCGTGGTCATCCGCCGCAACGCACTCGTCATGCTGATGTGCATGGAACTCATGCTCAACGGCGTGAATCTGTCGCTGGTCACCTTCTCCCAGCAGCGAGGCGATGCGGCGGGGACGGTGCTGGTGTTCCTGTCGTTCGTCGTCGCCACCGCGGAAATCGCGCTGGCAATTCCGATCGTCCTCTTGCTGGTACGGCATACGCGTTCGCTCGACGTCGAGCGGTTCTCCGATCTGCGCGGGTGATGTCATGACCGCTCTCATGCCGCATACTCTGCTCCTGATCGTGCTCCTGCCGCTCGCCGGTTTCCTCGCCAACGGCGTCTTTGCTACCGCCGTGGGAGGCCATCGATTCTCCCATCGGGTTGCTGCCATCGTCGGGTGCACCGGGCCGCTGCTGGCCTTTGCCCTCACGGTATCGGCCGTCCTTGCCTTGCAGGCGGGCGGATGGACACCGATCACCGAGTCGGTGTACCGCTGGGCGACGATCGGCGATTCGTCCTTCGAGATCGCATTTCATCTCGACCGCCTCAGCGCCATCATGACGCTGGTGGTGACCGGCATCGGGTCGATGATCCACATCTACTCGACCGGGTACATGCACGACGACAAGAGCTTCGGGCGCTTCTTTGCGTACCTGAATCTCTTCCTGTTCTTCATGCTCCTGTTGGTGCTGGGGCGTTCGATGCTGGTGTTGTTTGTCGGGTGGGAGGGGGTGGGGCTCGCCTCCTATCTCCTGATCGGTTTCTGGTTCGATGAGACGGCCAATGCGGCTGCCGGCCGCAAGGCGTTCATCACCAATCGCGTGGGTGATGCCGGATTCCTGTTGGGGATGTTCCTGTTGTATCGCGCGTTCGGCACGCTCGACATGGACGTCATCAATGCGTCGCTGACGGCGGGACAGACCGCAGGGCTCGCCGCATCGCTCGCGGCGCTGATGCTGTTCGTCGGGGCGACTGGCAAGTCGGCGCAGATCCCGTTGTACGTGTGGCTGCCTGATGCCATGGCCGGTCCGACGCCCGTGTCGGCCCTCATTCATGCGGCGACGATGGTGACCGCCGGCGTATATCTCGTGGCGCGCATGTCGGGGCTCTTCATGCTGGCGCCCGATGCGTCGCAGGTCATCGCCGTAATCGGCGTGCTGACGGCGTTCTTTGCCGCGACGATCGCGCTGGTGCAGACGGACATCAAGAAGGTGCTGGCCTACTCCACCGTGTCGCAGCTGGGATTCATGTTCCTGGCGCTCGGTGTTGGTGCGTATGGTGTGGCGATCTTCCACGTGGTCACGCATGCCTTCTTCAAAGCGTGTCTGTTCCTTGGTGCCGGCAGCGTGATTCACGCGCTCGGTGGCGAGCAGGACATCCGGAAGATGGGCGGGCTCCGAAAGCGGATCCCCGTGACCTTCTGGACCTTCGCCATTGCGACGGCGGCGATTGCCGGTATCCCGGGACTCGCCGGCTTCTTCTCGAAGGACGAGATTCTCTGGTTCGCCTATGCCAGTACTTCGGGTGGGGCGACGTGGCTCTGGGCGCTTGCAGCCATGACGGCGTTCATGACGGCGTTCTACATGACGCGGCTCACGTGGCTGACCTTCTTCGGTACCGAACGGATGAGTCCGGAGGTCTCCCACCATGTGCACGAGTCACCGCTCTCGATGACCGGCGTACTCGGGGTGCTCGCGGTGCTGTCGATCATTGGCGGCTACTTCGGGATCGCGCATTTCCTTGAGCCGATGCTGCCATTGCCGCCGGTCGATCCGGCGCGTGAGCACCTCGAGCACACGCTGCTGTATCTCTCCATTGCACTGGCGTTTGGCGGGGTTGGGTTCGCGGTCTTCTTGTACGGTGGTGCCGTGGATCGCGTGACCGGCATACGCCGCGCCTTTGCCCCGGTTCATCGCCTCCTCGAGGGGAAGTACTTCGTTGATGAGCTGTACGAACGGGTGCTGGGTCGTCCGCTCGTCTGGTTCTCGGAGCGCGTCCTGCTGCAGGGAAGCGACCGGACCGTGCTGGATGGCACGTTAAATGGCCTGGGGCAGACTGCACAGCGGGCGGCTGGGCTGCTTGGCCGCGTGCAGACGGGGAGCCTGCAGTTGTATGCGCTTTTCGTGCTAATCGGCCTCGCGGGTGCCCTCCTCTGGAGTTGGCGCCATGTCTGACGCCATGAATGACGCCATGCTGCTCAATCTGGTGCTCTGGCTTCCGCTGGTTGGTGCCGGATTGCTGATGCTGTTGCCGAGCAAGGATGATCGGGATCCGCGTGTGCTCACGATGGGCGTGCTGCTGATGCAGTTCGTGGCGACGCTGTGGCTGTATCAGCGCTTCGATCCCGCCGTTCCCGGGCTGCAGTTTGCCACGACGGTGCCCTGGATCGGTGAATGGGGCGTGTCGTATGCGATTGGGCTCGACGGCGCCAACGTGTTGCTGGTGCTTCTGACGGCATTTCTCGGGCCGCTGGTCGTGATGGGGGCATGGACGGCGATCTCGTCGCAGCCGCGCTTCTTCCATATCAACGTGCTGCTACTGCAGTGGGCGATGATGGGGGCGCTGCTCGCGCAGGATCTCTTCCTGTTCTATGTGTTCTGGGAGGCGATGCTGATCCCGATGTTCCTGATCATCGGGATCTGGGGTGGGGCGCGCCGCAGCTACGCGACGATCAAGTTCGTGCTCTACACGGCCTTCGGTTCCATTCTGATGCTGGCGGCCGTGATCTATCTGGTGCTCGCCCTGCAGCGCGCGGGGGGGACCGCTTCGTTCGCCTTTGCGGACCTGCTGTCCGTGCCGTTGCCGATGACGACGCAACAGCTCCTGTTGGCCGCATTCGCGCTGTCGTTCGCCATCAAG
>JBDKIJ010000296.1:0-10066 GCA_039797155.1 Gemmatimonadota bacterium
GGTGCCGGTCGAACTGATCCGGTATCCGCGCTCAAACCACGACCTGAGTCGTACCGGTGAGCCGTGGCTCTTGGTCGATCGTCTTGGTCGGCTCCGGCAATGGTTCGGCCACTGGCTGCAGGGGATGGCGCCGGGCACGGCACAGTAGCGGCAGACTGCGGTTCATCGACCGGGGAACAGGGCGAAGGGTCTCAGGAAGCAGGTAGCGGAGGTGGAATGACGGGCTCTCCACAATGTCGTGGATATTGCCCGATCACCATGTCGGCTTCCTGCTTCCTGAGACCCTTCCTCCTGTTACCGTGTCAGCGCGCATGCGTCGGGCCTCATCGTGGTGCTGGCGGCACATTCCGTGTCACCCGAGCCTCCAGCGCATCAAGCGCACGGAGTGCATCCATCAGCTGCCCCCGCAATGCCGTGATGTCACCGGCCAGCGTCCCCGTGCTGTCCTGCGCCTGCAAGGTGCTTCTACTCTGCGCAACGCCATCCATGAGCAGGCTGATCGCCGGCGCCACGCGGGTCTCGCGCGTGCGGGCGTTGACGCGCGCTAGCGTCTGCACCTGCGAGGCGTCGCTCGGCCCCACCGGCACCAGATACGACAGCTCCCCATTCTGCAACCACATCTTCGGCTCGAAGGCGCTGGCATTCTTCAGGCTGTTGATGCGAGGATCGCCCACGGCCACCTTCACCGCGCGCGACGGGCTCATGAAGCCCGCCTTCGTGGTCTGCCACCACCACCGTTCGCCGGTCACAGGGCTCACGAAGACGACACCGGCCAGGCCGAAGGAGTTGCCCTTCGGCTCGAGCGGGACCGTCCATAGCGCCTGTTTGTCGTCGTCCAGCAGCGTGGGTGGCGGGCTCCCCGTCCCGGAGCCGATCTCGTACACCTCACGCTTGGTGAAGAACCCCAGCAGCCCCTGGCGCCAGTCGCCCCAGGTGTCCACCTCCCAGCGCACAAGCGCCTCGGGGTACAGCCGCAGATGCGGATAGCGTTCCTGCGCGGCTTGCCACGGGTAGCGCGTCACCTCGCCGGACTGCGTGAACACCACAAGGCCGGTCATGCGCGGGATGCCCCACACCGAGCGGACCAGCGGTACCACGGCCTCGCGCCTCGCGATGTCGTAGACCGGCGGAAGGGTGCGGTCCAAGGGAGCGATGCGCCGGTGGATGATGCGCGCAAAACTGTTGAAGTTGCCTTCGCCACCCACGGGCAGATCGAGCCGATGCTCCTGCACGCGTGGGGCCGTGGTGTCGGCATCCACCTCGGCGATCATCGACAGACCGTTGGTGAAGTACGCCCCGAGACTATTGGGATTGACCGCCGTTTGCCACACGAGACGGCCAGCGATGCCGGGCGCCGTTGAGACCGTGGGATGGATGTCCTCGTAGACGTAGCGCGGATCGGTCTGAAGGCTGCGGGAGAATTGGTCGGCCACATCCTGCGGCAACACCCGCCCGGGTACGATCGTGGCGAACGGTGCGGTGTCGCTGCGGCGCAGCCCCGCCTCGTACTCCTTGGCCCAGGCGGTGTACCGAATGGGCGCCGCCACCGCGCTTGCGATCAACACGAGCAGCGTCGCACCCACAAGCGGCACACTGAGGCGCCGGGTGCGAACGGCATGTATCCCAGTCGTGATTAGCAGCGCGATCACCGCGGTCGCCAGCGGACTGTTGATGGCGACACGCAACCAGACCTGCACCCACCCCAGCCACCAGCCAACGGTCGCGAGGATGATCAATACGAGTCCTATGACGACCCGGACGGTGCTACTCACGTGGATGGCGCGCGCGCCCTGACGCTGGCTCATACGATCAGATTCCGGTGAAGCAAAAGAAATCAAACGCGATATCGGGTGCGTACGTCCATGTACGCACCAAGTTTCACCGGCCGCGTCCTGACGACCAGCGACTTACGGCGTCAGCACCATGACGTCATACGTCCGTGCAGCAATCGCTGCCGTTGAGTACGGCAGTGGCACGTACTGATTGGCGGCCCATCGGGTGAACAGGTTGGCATAGAATGGGCTGCGTGGATCGCCACTCTGTCCGGGCGTGTTGCTCGCGATGGCGCGCTCCCAGTCGGCGACGTCGATGACGACACGCATGCTGGCCCCCGCGGTCTGGTTGTCGCTATTCCCTGAGGCGAGCAGCGTGTTGGCATAGCCGCCACGTGGTGCCGGCCCCGGCGTGAGCCACGAGCGCAAGGAATCCGTGACGAGGGGGTCAAGCACATGGGCGATCCGCGCGTGGTGGAATCGCGTATCGCCATAGCGCCACGCCGTGATGTCACGACCAAACCGCCGGGCGACATCCGTCACCGCCTCGGCGAAGGTCCGCTGCAGAAGACTGTCGCGCGTCGCGGTGGGTGTCGCGCTAAGGACGGTGTCCGGCGCGGTGAGGTACTGCACCACACGCGAGACGGGCACACTGCGTAGCGTCTGGCGCAGAGGGCCCGGGAGGACCCGCTCGGTCACGGCGGCGTTCAGGCGGCGTTCCCATGCGGCGTAAATGGCTGCTCCGCGCGATTCGATGGTGAGCGTGTGATTCCACGCTTTGAGGGTATCGAGCGCGACCTGCTCGACAGGATTAGCCGGTGCGATGCGCGAGGCGAGTGGAACCAGAGCTCGGGCGATCAGCGAGACCGCATCATGCTGCAGCGCTCCCGAGGCCTCGACCGTTGCGCGGCGCGTCGTGTCGAGCACTTCCTGCAGTCGATTGTGGCGATAGGGATCGGCCCACGTGCCGCGGCCGAGTGCCTCGAAGTGACCATAGGTCGGCGCGACGTTGAAGGCGTTCGCCGTGCCGACATAGCCGCGCGTTGGATTGGTTTCATGCGGGAGCTGTGGGATCGGCAGCAGGCCATCCCATTCAAAGCGGCCATCACCGGGGACGGGGAGTAATCCATCCCACGTGCGGCGGACCGGCGCCGCACCGGCCGTCTGCCAGCCGATCGTGCCGCTGGTGTCGCCCCAGATCCAGTTCAACGCCGGCATGCGTGCAAAGGCCAGAGCCGCGCGCGCCTCGGTCCAATTGCGCGCCTGATCGAGACGCAAGCTGGCGAGGTACGGTGCCCCACCGACTTCAAGCCAACCCGCGCGCAGCGCAACCGCCCGGTGTTGCGCGCTATCCACGTACAGCACCGGGCCATGGCGCGTGTAGTTCAAGGCGACCGCTATCGACGCGCCACCCTTCACGCGAATGCTGTCACGGATGACCCGGAACGGCTCGTACCCCCCGCGATATCGGTAACGCCGATTGTCGGCATCGAGTTCGTAGACGTACAGGTCTTCGGCATCGATCGCGAAGACGGTCAATCCCCACGCGCCATGTCGGTTGTGCCCGATGGCGACGCCGGGAATGGCCGGCTCGCCACCACCAATCACATCCCACCCCGGTGCCTTGAGGTGTACGAGATAGCGCAGCGACGGCGTCGTAATTGCGCGATGCGGATCGTTCGCGACCAACGGCTTGCCACTGGCGGTGCGCGCGCCGCTGATCACCCAGTTGTTGCTCTCCCATCGATCAGCGTCGCGTGATGCGGTGGAGTCCGCCCCTGGGCGTTGCCATGACGCGATCAGCTCATCGCGGCGGAACGATGGGGTACTGCGCGAGCCGTTGTAGTCGGCGAGGAGCTGGGCGTCCGTGGCCGCCTGGACGACCTGCGCAACGAGCGAATCAAGCTGCAGTGTCGTTGGTCCGCCTTCGAAGCGACGGCGCCGCCTGATGGCTTCTACACCGGCCAATCGCACGGCACGCGCGAGTCCCGCTTCATCACTGGCATTGTTGGCGAGGGCATTGTGGCGCGAGACGACGACGGCCGGCGTCCAGTAGCCGGGTACAATGCCGAGCGCCGCGAGGTCCGGCGGCAGCAGTGAGGGCTCCGCACGCACGCGCCGCACATACGCATTGATGCCATCCACGAACGCCTGCACGATCGCGGCGCCACGCGGATGGTAATGGGCAAGTTCCTGCGTCATCGAGCCGCGGAACGCCAAGAGGCGCGAGGCGCGATCGCGCGCGACCCATCGGGGGCCGAGAGCCTCCGCCATGGTCCCAGTGGCCTGACGGCGCCAGAGCTCGAGCTGGAAGAGCCGATCCCGCGCGGCACTGTATCCCTGCGCGAAGAACAGGTCGTGTTCATTCTTCGCGTCGATGTGCACGATGCCGGCACTGTCGCGCGTGAGACTTACCGGCGCGCGCAGCCCCGGCGTCTTCAGTCGCGTTCGGGGCTGGGCGGCGAGGATCGACGTGGACACCGCGAGCAACGGGAGTGCACACCACGGGAAACGCCTCATGACAGGGCCGCCTCGAACTCCGCGACGATCTGCGCCGCCGGTTGAATGTCGTGTATGGCGGCGACGCTGCGCCCCGCCTGCCAGTAGTCCTGCCGGCTCCCTTCGATGCTCGACTTCTTGAGACGAGGCAACATGCGGAGCGCGTACCATGTCCGGATCCACTTCTTCGTGCGTCGCCCCTTGAAGAGCCACCGGGCGATCGGACTCACGCGAGTCCCCAATTTTTCGACATAAGGGGTGCGCAGCACGGCCACCGGCACACCGGTCAGGCGCTCCGTCAGGACGACATCGTCGGCGGTCGCGTTGACGATCGCCTCCTTGTACCGCGGATCGGCGGAGCACTCGGTCGTGGCAATGAATCGCGTGCCGAGCTGCACGCCCGCGTAGCCCATGTCGAGGAGCGCGCGGAACTGTGATGGCGCGCCAACGCCGCCGGCCGCGACAATCGGCAAGCCCAGATCCCCCAGTTCGTCGAGCAGCGCGCGGGGATCGCGGGAACCTGCATGACCGCCGGCCTCGCGATTCACGGCCACCAGTCCGTCAACGCCGCCCTCGATGCCCTTGAGGGCCCACTTCCGCTCGGTCACATCATGGTAGACCACCCCACCGGCGGCGTGCACGCGATCGCAGACCCACTTCGGATTGCCGAGCGATGTGAGGAAGAATCGGACCCCCTCCTCCAGTGCGATGTCCACCCAGCGCACCATTTTCTCGTGGTACGTCCGCGAGCTGGCCTCGATGAGGGCATTGAAGCCGAACGGCGCGCCGCCGCTCAGCCGCTTGATCAGGCGGAGCCCCTCGCGGTACTCGTGCCCGTGCACATAGGTCAGCGAAATCGGCTGCACGATGCCGAGGGCGCCCGCTTTGCTCACGGCGGCCACCAATTCGGGGTTGCTGCACGGGTACATCGGGCCGCAAATCAGCGGAACGCGGATCCCCGTCTGGCGCGTCAAGGGTGTGTCCATGGGCGACAATGTCATCTCCGAGGCTACCCTCCGAAAGCCGGACGCGCCACCATTAACGTCGGTGGGGCAACGCCCCCGACAGTTTCCTCCAATCGTCTCCCGTGGCGGCTTCGCTCGATCTACTGCAGGGCTTCGGTGTGTTCCTTCTGGCAGTCCAGGGGGCCTTGCTGCTCGTGCTGATGGCGCGCCTGCTCCCGGGACGGAATCGCCGCCCTCCCGTGGCGCCTCGGACGGTCCCACGGACCGACACGACGGTCACCGTCATTGTGGCCACGCTCAACGAGGCGGCACGGCTGGGGCCGTGTCTTGACGGCCTGATGGCGCAGGAGGCGCCGCTCCTCGAGGTGCTGGTGGTCGACTCCCGTTCCACCGACGGGACGCGTGAACTGGTCGCGGCGGCCGCGGCCCGCGATCCGCGCATCCGATTGCTGACCGACCCGCCACTCCCCACCGGGTGGATCGGCAAGGTGTGGGCGCTGGAGACGGGGCTCCGGGAGGCGCGTGGTGAATGGGTGCTGGGGATCGATGCCGATACGATTCCGGCGCCCGGACTGGTAGGTGCCGTGATCGACGCGGTGGAGCAGGACCGCTTCGACGTGGCGAGTTTCTCGCCGCAGTTCCGTGGGCAGACGCACGCCGAGCGGTGGGTGCAGCCCGCGATGCTGTGTACGCTGGTGTATCGGTGTGGCGCGGCGGGGGCCACGCAACCGCCACCTGACCGCGTGCTGGCGAACGGCCAGTGCTTTCTCTCTCGACGGGCGTTGCTGGAGCAGCACGGCGGCTACGCGCCGGCGCGCGCCTCCTTCTGTGATGATGTGACGTTGGCGCGCCATTTGGCGGCGAACGGTGCACGCGTCGGCTTCCTGGATGGATCGCGCGTGATTCAGGTCAGTGCCTACACGTCGCTGTCCGAGATGTGGCGCGAGTGGGGGCGGAGCTTCGACCTCAAGGACGCCACGCCGACCTGGCGGCGCTGGCTCGATGTGGCCCTCGTGTGGGGCGTGCAGGCGCTGCCGCTCCCGATGCTCATCGTGCTGCTCATGCTCCGAGCCGCCGATCCGGCGGTCGCCGCGTCGGCGGTCTGGCAGGCCTTGGTCATCGTGAACGGGTCCGCCTTCGCGATGCGCCTGTTCATGATGATCGCCTTGAGCGGCAGCTACGCGGAACGCGGGCTCAGTTACTGGCTGTCGTGGCTCTCCGACCTTGCCGCGGCTTGGCGCCTGACGCTGAGTACGGCGCGCACGCCAACCAAATGGCGCGGGCGTCAGTACGCGTCCCTCACGGTGGAAACGTAGGGGCCGCCGGGCCGCGCACGACGGGAGCACCGGGGAACCGAACGCGACCGGCAGCGGTTGTCGAGGTATCCTCCAACCGACTGTCCCATGAAGCTGATCGTGGCCGTCATCCGCCCGGATAAACTGGCGGACGTGAAGCGCGCGCTGTTCCAGGTAGGTGTGACGGGCATGACGCTGTCTCGCGTCAGCGGCCACGGCGGCGAGCGTGACGTGATCCAGCAGTATCGTGGGGAGTCGGTCGTCCTTGAATTCCACGACAAGGTGCGCATCGAGATGGCCTGTTCCGATGCCTTCGTGGATCGGGCCATTGACGCCATCTGCCGTGGCGCCCGGACCGGTGAGGTCGGCGACGGCAAGATCTTCGTGCTCCCACTCGAGCGCACGGTGCGCATTCGCACGGGCGAGGCGGACAACGAGGCGCTGACTGCCGTCAATGCTGACGAGGTCATGGAGCGGACGCGACGTGAGGATGGCGGCACATGATGCCCGTGGCATCCGCGATCGCGCCCGCTATGGTCGCGGCGATGGCCTCGACGATTCCATCGACGGCGTCGGCCGGTGACACGGCATGGGTGCTGGTGAGCACCGCGATGGTCGCGCTGATGGTGCCCGGGCTCGCGCTCTTCTACGGCGGCCTGGTCCATAGCCGCAGCGCGCTCAACACGATGCTCATGAGTCTTGCTGCGCTGGCGCTGATCACCGTGCAGTGGGTGTTGGTGGGCTACAGTTTGGCATTCGGACCGGGATCGTCATGGATCGGTGGATTGGCGTGGCTCGGTTTGAGCACGGTCACCGCCGAACCCAATCCGACCTATACCGCCGCGCTGCCGCACCTATTGTTCGCCGCATTCCAGGCGATGTTCGCCGGAATCGCCGTCGCCTTGTTCTCCGGTGCGATCATCGATCGGATGCGCTTTATCGCGTATCTCGCCTTCGGTGTGCTCTGGTCCACCTTGGTGTACGATCCGCTTGCGCATTGGGTCTGGAGCGCGGACGGATGGTTGCGGGCGCTCGGCGCCCTCGATTTTGCGGGTGGCACCGTCGTGCACATCAGCGCCGGGACGACCGCGGTGGTGCTCGCGCTGTTTCTCGGACCTCGCCGTGACTATCGTCGGGTGCCGAACGTCCCGCACAACGTCCCCTTCGCCCTCCTCGGCGCCGGGATGTTGTGGTTTGGATGGTTCGGCTTCAACGCGGGGTCGGCGCTCGCCGCTGATGGACTCGCGGCGAATGCGCTCATCACCACGCATGCCGGGGCGGCGGCTGGCCTGGTGACGTGGGTGCTGCTCGAATTGCGAAAAGGGGGACGAGCCACGGCCGTGGGCGCGGCCACGGGCGCCGTCGTCGGGTTGGTGGCGATTACCCCGGCGGCCGGCTTCGTGACGCCGCTTTCCGCGTTGGCTATCGGCGCGCTCACTGCGCCGTGTTCCTTCGCCGTGCTGCACTTCCGCCCGAAGACGCGTGTAGACGATACGCTGGACGTGTTCGCCTGCCATGGCGTGGCCGGGATCATGGGTGGACTCCTGACGGGCGTGTTCGCGTCGAAGGCCGTCAATCCGCTTGGCGCGGACGGTGCACTCGCCGGTAATTTCGGGCTGCTTGGCGTTCAGCTGCTCGCAACGGTTGCCACGATGGCCTTCGCGGCCGTCATGAGTCTCGGTATTCTGGTGGCGCTACGAGCCGTGATGCCGCTGCGCGTGCCGTTGGACTCGGAAGTGCATGGCATCGATCTCGCCGAACATGGCGAGTCCGCCTATCACGATGCCGATCTCTCGGATCTCACGGGGCGTACCACCTCACTCAGCGACGCGGTGGTCCTTCCGGTGACGGTGCTCCCGGGGACGACGCGCGTCGGGTGATGCCGGATCATCCGGTCGCGGCAAGCTCCTGCGCGTCCTGCTCGATGAACATCGCGATACGATCCCACTGGCGATGCGCGTCCTCTTCGCCGAGTTCGATCAAGCGGCGCAGATAGTCCTCCTGAAACATCATCAGCGAGAGGACGTCGGGGCTTTCCGTCTTCTTCGTGCCGAGCCCTCGGGTCAGGAACCGGAAAACCTTGGGCAGCCGCGGCTCGTATTCACTGGCCAGCCGACCGAGATCGCGTGACGGTCGAATCACCAGCATGTCGATTACGCGCAGCCCGTGGCGATGCTCGGCCGGTAACCGCTCGACGACGCGGTTGAGACGTTCGAGGCGCATCACGTCCTGATCGATCAGGTCGAGAAAGACCGCGTTATAGAGCACACCAAGGACTTGCGCCGGCGGCGGATAGCCGGCGACCTGTGGACGTTGAGCCTCCGCAGCGCTGCGATCATAGCGAGTGGCAATCGTGATGATGCGCGACGCCCCGAGGTGGAGTGCGGGAGCGAGCGGGGCGGTGAGTCGGATGCCGCCGTCGCCATACCACTCGTTGCCAACACGGGCGGCGGGGAAGAGCAGCGGCAGGGCCGTCGAGGCCATGACGTGCTCGATCGTCAACGGCGTGTGCACGCCGCGTCGCTGTGGGCGTTCCCACTGGGTAAAATCGCGTCCCTGCACCCATGTGACGCTCTGGCCGGTGGTGTAGCTGGTCGCACACAGGGCAATCGCGCGGAGCTGCCCGTTGGTCAGGTTCTGTTCGATGCCGGGCAACGTGCCATCGGGATTGCGCTTCAGTGTGCGCTGCAGGAAGTCCCGAAGGGGCGCGGTGTCTACCAGACCACGGAACTGCTCGGGATGCGCCTGCCCACCGGCAATGAGACGGAAGCCGGAGCGCAGCATGTTCGAGGCCAGCGACGACGCATCGACGTCGAATACCTGATCGGTCGTGAGGGAGAGCCAATGGCGCACCAACGCGTCCATGGCGTCGGCAAAGGGGCCGGGATGGGCGGCGAGGTGGGTGGCATTGACCGCACCGGCTGATATCCCAACGAGGATTGGAATCCGCAGCTGCGGGTACCGTGCGGCGATGGCGCGTAGTACCCCCACCTGATAGGCGCCGCGGGCACCACCGCCACCAAGCACCATGGCAAGGTCGGCGCTTGGCGACGCCTCGGCCTGCTGAACCCTCATGGTTGCTTCGGTGCGAGGTGCATGCCGTACCATCCGAGATATCGCTCGTAGCGATCCTTCACGAAGCTCGGGCGGCTGATGCCATGGAACTCATCGGGATACACCACGAGTTGCGTCGGCACCCCGAGGGAGCGAAGCGCCTGATACATCTGTTCACTCCCGGCAATCGGCACGTTGAAGTCCTTTTCGCCGCCGAGGAATTGCGTGGGGGTGGTGATGCGATCCGCCTTGTAAAACGGGTAGCTCACTTTCTCCCATAGTTTGGGGTTCTTCCACGGGGCGCCCAGTTCGTTCTCATACTGGTAGATGTACTGGTCCGTACCGTACATGCTGGTTTGCAGGGAGCTCCCCGCTCCGCTGGTGGCAGCCTTGAAGCGGGTCGTGGTGGCGATGGTGTAGTTGGTGAGAATGCCTCCGTAGCTCCAGCCACCGATCCCTAGACGGTTCGGATCCGCGAAGC
>JBDKIJ010000297.1:0-3542 GCA_039797155.1 Gemmatimonadota bacterium
TGCGATCGTGATCCTCGAGACGCAACACCACGTCGCCACCGCGCGCCCGGGCGAGACCCCATACGTGGATCGCGTTGACGAGGTGGCCAAGATGCAGCCACCCGGTTGGCGCCGGGGCAAAGCGTGTACGCCAACGCTGCCCATCTGGTCGTGATGCCAGCGGTGTGGGCAGGGCTTGGATCCAGGTCTGCACGACCAACGATCGGGGCTCTCGCTATTCCCCGCGACTCCGCACGCTATCAGCGTCGAACAGTCGAGGATCAACCCATCCGGACACCTCGGGACTCTTCACCAATCGCCAGCCCGCCCGATCGACTCCCAACATGGCTCGTGACGACGGTTTGATAACGCCAACCACACTGCCGCCTCGGCTCGCATCCGATCGCACGTTCACCCACGTTCTCGCCACGGCAGGGACCCACCGCACCGAATCGGCGACCATCACCACGGTGGGCGCCACGGCGTTGTTCGCTCCGGGCATGGCGACGCTGCTGCGTGCATCCACGGTATTCACAACACCCGACGTCTCGGTCATCAGTGAAGCATCAGCCGCCGACGCGTTGGCGTTGGACGCAGACGATGCGTTCACCGTCGGTTCCACACGCGATGCCACGCCACGCAGTGGCGCGCGGGCTGCCGATGTCACATTCGAGACGACATGCAGTGCGCGCGGCGCGACGTCACGCAGCGACGGCCCGAATCGCCAGGTGGCACCCACGACGGTCACCATGCATGCAACCGCCGCCACGCGCTGCCACGGAATGGCTGTCCATACCGAACGCGATGCCCGCACCCCACAGGTCGGACATGCCGCATCATGGCGATGCATGAACCCGCATCCGCGACAATACGCCAACTTCACGCGCATGCCGCGTGCATCATGCACATCGAACGCGTGGTGGCAGCGCGGACACTGCGACGCCACGGAGAGCGCCTTCGCTCCACATTGGGTGCAACGCAGGTAAGCCATATTCGGTTTGCAACCTCGGGGTTCATCCCCGCGTTCTCGCGGATGGAATAATTCGTTCCGGAAAGGTGACGTTATGATCCGGGTCAACGCAACGTGTTTGCAAGCAACGACTTAGTCACGGTCCAGCGGGGCGCGACCGGAAGCCGTATTCTTGGGGTGGCTTGTACCAGTCCCCGACCCCTTCCTCGTGCTGCTCCCCTATCTCCTCACCGCCCTGCTGCAGGGTGCCGTCGTGGGGCCGCCCCCCGCCTCAGCCGCGGCTGTCCCGTCCCGGGCGACGAATGCCGGTCCCATTTTCGACGGCCGTGCAGGGCAGACGGCGGTGCGGATCCCGCGTCAGGACGCCGCGTTGAACGTCGATGGTCGGCTGGATGAACCGGGATGGGCGCAGGCGGCCACGCTGACGGGATTTTCTCAATTCTTCCCGACAGATGGCATTGCCGCCCAGCATCGGACCGAGGTCCTGGTGTGGTATAGCGGAGCGGCCCTGCATATCGGCATCCGCGCCTTCGCGGATCAGGGCAGCGTCCGCGCCACCCTCTCGGAGCGCGACAAGATCGCGCAGGACGACCACGTCCAATTCTTCATCGGGACCTACAACGACAGCCGTCAGGCTCTGGTCTTCGCGGTCAATCCCTTCGGCATTCAGAGTGATGGCGTCCTCACGGAAACCGGCGCCTCGGCGGGTGGTGGCTTCCTGCAGAACAACAACCGCTCCCGTGAACTGCCCGATCTGGCTCCCGATTACGTCTGGCAGTCGAAAGGGCGCCTCACCGAGACCGGCTACGAGGTGGAGATCGCCATTCCCTTCAAGAGCCTCCGCTATCGCGCCGGCGACGAACAGACCTGGCAGTTCAACGTGCTGCGCGTCGTGCAGGCGGTAGGTCACGAGCAGACGTGGACGCCGGCGCTGCGTGGGAGCGCGAGTTTTCTGACGCAGTCCGGCGAATTGCGTGGCCTGCGCGACCTGCAACGGGGGCTGACCGTCGACCTCATCCCCACGATTACGAGCAGCGCCAATGGCGCACGCGCCACCTCCACACCGGATTGGCGCTATACCGCAGCCCGCCCCGAGCTCGGTGGCAGTGCGCGATGGGGCATCACGAGCAACCTGACGCTCTCGGCCACGGCCAACCCCGACTTCTCGCAGGTGGAAGCCGACGCGACCCAATACGCCATCGACCCCCGCGTCGCGGTGTATTTCCCGGAGCGCCGGCCCTTCTTCCTCGAAAGTCAGGAGCAGTTCACGACACCGAACCGACTCATTTATACCCGACGCATTGCCCAGCCGGTCTTCTCCGCGAAGCTGACCGGGAAGCATCAGGGTTTTGATATCGGCGTGATGTCCGCGGTTGATAGCCGAGAGGCATCGGCGACCGGCCGGGATGCCCCGCGCTATCAGATCGCGCGCATTCAGCGGGATATCGGGCAGCAGAGTCGCGTCGGAGTCGTGTACACGGACAAGGCCGACGGGGCCGCATGGAATCGCGTGGTCGGTGTGGATGGCCGTTTCGTGCGCGGGCTGTGGAGCTTGCAGGGGCAAGGCGCCGCCAGCTTCACCGGGGGGCAGCAGGGGACGGAGCGTGCACCACTCTGGGATCTGTCATTGATGCGGAACGGGCGGGCGTTTTATACCCGCTACGCGTTCAACGGCATCGACGAAAACTTCGATGCACAGAGCGGATTCATAGCGCGGGCTGGCGTCGCCAACCTGTCCACCACCCATCGATGGAATCGTTTCGGGCGGACCGGGGGCTTCTTCGAAGTGATCAGCCCGGAGATCTTCACCCTGCTCCGTTACCGGTACGCCGATCTCGTCAATCGGCGCCCCTCGCAGGATCGGCAGCTGCACCTGCGACTCAACAGCCGACTGCGCGGAGGCTGGCAGGTCGGCACACAATTCCTGGTCGAATCGTTCGGCTACGCACCGGATCTCTACGCACGGTATGTCCTGCTCAAGCCGGCGAGCAACGGCCGAGTGGATACGGTGGGCTATTCGGGTGGGCGCTTGCCGAATTACGACGGCGTGCTCTCCGTCACCTCACCGGAGTTCCGCAAGTTCAGCTTCACGAGTCTCGCCATCTTTGGTCAGGATGAGAACTTCCAGGAGTGGGACTCGGCATTCATCACGAACCTGCAGCAGTCGCTGAACCTTCGGCCCACCGAGCAGCTGCGCATCCAGGGCACGGCGCAATACGAAGCGTTCCGGCGCAAGACCGACGGCACCAATGTCCTGACACGACGCACGAGTCGTTTGCGCGTCGAATACCAACTGACCCGTCAGGTATTCATCCGTACCATCGGCGAGCTCACCATTGTCGAGCAGGACGCACTCCGTGATGTCTCTCGGAGCGAACTCCCGATCTACCTGGGGGACAGCGCGGGTCGATTGACGTTGGCCAGTGCCTTCGAACGACAGCGGGCGCGCCTCGATGTGTTGTTCTCGTATCTGCCGACGCCCGGTACGGTGTTCTATGTCGGCTACGGCGATGCGCTGGCCGCCGATCGACCGGCTGGCCCTTTGCAGCTGCAGCGCGCGCGTGACGTATTCTTCGCGAAGTTCAGCTATCTC
>JBDKIJ010000298.1:0-3750 GCA_039797155.1 Gemmatimonadota bacterium
ACGACGGAAAAAATGAAGTCGGTCTGTTGTTCCGGGAGGAAGTTGAGCCGCTTCTGACTGCCGAGGGTGAACCCCTGGCCGAAGAGGCCACCAGAGCCGATCGCGACCTTGCTTTGCGTGACGTGATAGCCCGACCCCCGCATATCGATGGAAGGGTCGAGGAAGACCAGCAAGCGTTTCTGCTGGTACGGTTTGAGAGCGTCCCAGAGCAGCGGGGCCACCACCCCGGTGACCACATTGGCGACCACGACGACCACCCCTTCCACGAGGTAGGGGCGATACCAGAGGACCAGCGCGACGAGTAGCAGGAACCACGCCCCCCACACGCCGGTACTGAAGGCGAGGATCAGGCTGATGCCCGGACTGGCCAACATGACCAGCAGCTGCCACGCGACACCGGCCCAGAAGAGCATGGCGAAGCAGATGCCGATGAA
This sequence comes from Gemmatimonadota bacterium, assembly GCA_039797155.1. Lineage (GTDB taxonomy): Bacteria > Gemmatimonadota > Gemmatimonadetes > Gemmatimonadales > Gemmatimonadaceae > Gemmatimonas. The sequence continues at coordinate 435 of JBDKIJ010000298.1, forward strand.
CACGATTCCGGTGCCCAGATCCGGTTGCCGCATGACCAGAAGCCATGGAAGACCAACCACCGCGAGAGGACGCCACAAGTCGACGAGAGAGCGGATCGACTCGCGTTGTGCGGCGAGGACGCGCGCGAGCATCAGCGTCGTGGCCAGCTTCGCGAGCTCGGCCGGTTGGCCGATGCGTACCCCGCCGATGGACAGCCATCCTTTCACACTGGCCGCCGTGCCCGCGCCGGTGCCGATGAACAGTACCAGCACGAGCAGCGTGCAACTCACTGCGTACAGCGGCCACGCGGTCCATTCCAAGAGCCGTACCGATCCGCGGGTGACGACCCACGCCGCGACGAGCGCCACCACCAGGAACGCCAACTGACGCTGCCACAGCATCTGAATGAATCGTGTGGGAGCATCCACCTGCCCCGCCGAATAGACCATCGCGATCCCGAACGCCGACAACGCCAACGCCAACAGGAGCAGCGGAAAGTCCACGCCGCGCCGCTGCATCAGACTGATTCTAGTCATTGGTGACGAGGTTCATGGTGAGGCGCGTCTTGAGATAGCGCTCCATGAGTTTCGTGGCCACCTTCGCTGCTGTGGAGCCGTGAAGTCCTTCCTCGATGATGATCGCGACGACGATCCGCGGCTTGTCGGCAGGCGCGTAGCCCACGAACCACGCGTTGTCCTTGAAGGGTGGGTTTTGCGCCGTCCCGGTCTTGCCGGCGATGGTGAGCCCCTGGATTTGCGCGCCGGCAGCGGTCCCGCTGGACACGACGTCGGCCAGCGCGAGCTGTACGCTGCGCAGCTGCGCACTGTCGAGATTGATGATGCGCGTGCGCTCGGGGGCGCGCTCGACGATGTGCGGGGTGGCCGCGCTGCCATCGGTCGCGAGCGCCGTATAGAAGCGTGCCATGCTGAGCGGCGTTTGTGCGTTGTTGGCCTGCCCGATGGAGAGACTCAACACCACGGAGCGGTTCCACCCCCGCGGGCCATAGCGCTTATCGAAGTACTTCGTGTCCTCGGGCCACGTGGGCGTGCGCTCGTTTGGGAGGTCAATGCCGGTCTTGGTCCCGAACCCGAGCTTCACACCGCCCGCAAGCAGGTTGGTCAGACCGATCTTGAGTCCGAGCTGATAGAAGTACACGTCACACGACTTCGCGATCGCCTGCGCCAGTGTGATATCGCCGTGTCCCTTTTTGTCCCAGCACTTGAAGACGCGCCCGTAGTAGTAGCCGCCGGTGCACGGCTGCGACATGCGCGTGCTCATCGTGACGAGTCCCATCTCCATGCCGAGCACCGCCGTCGCCAGCTTCCAGGTGGACGCCGGCGCATAGGTGCCCTGCAGGGCGCGATTGTACAACGGCTTGCGCGGATCGTTCAACAGGTCGCGATAAAGCGCCGTCGGGATACCGCCAATGAACCGATTGATGTCGTAGCTGGGCGCGCTGTACAGCGCGAGCACCCCACCCGTTTCCGGCTCGAGCGCCACGACGGCGCCACGCAACGAGTCGCCGAAATACTCGTGGGCGAACTTCTGGAGATCGAGATCGATGTTCGTGCGCAGCGCCGGCGGCGCAGCGGGCTGTACATCGGGGCGGACGCCGGCGTCCCGCACGACGCGATTGCGCGCGTCGACCTCGACGAAGCGACTCCCTTCGCGCGCACGCAACGTCAGTTCGTATTGGCGCTCGACCCCTGCCTTCCCCACCTGTTGCCCGGCCTTGTAGCCGTCGAATCGTTCCTGCGAGAGTTCGTCTTCGGAAATTTCGCCGGTGTAGCCAACGAGTGCCGCGACCGCCGGCCCGTCCGGGTAATAGCGCTTGGGTGCACTCTGGATGATGAGGCCGGGAAATTCGACGCGCCGTTCCTCGAGGATCGAGACCACCTCGAACGATGCATCGGTGAAGATGACCGCTGGCCGAGTCGGTGCGCGCCGATATCGGCGAATCGCCTGCTCCTGCTGCACCCGCTCGATCGGGACCGCGTCGGCCAGCGTCTTGAGCGCCGAGCGCAGCGAATCCTCCGTGGGGCTCAGGATCGACACCGAGTAGCCGGGGAGATTTTCCGCGATGATGGCGCCGCTGCGGTCGTAGATGATGCCGCGCGCACCGGGGAGCGGAACCTCGCGCAGCCGATTGCTTTCGGAGGCCAGCACATACTCGGCGTTCTGCAGGACCTGCGTGCGGAAGAACGCACCGCCGAGCGCGGTGAAGGCGGCCAGCAACACCACCCGGGCGCCGCGTGCTCGACGCAATACCGAATTCGGATGGTAGCTCATCGTGCAGCCATCCTGGGCCGGCTCACGTGCCGTGCGGGCGGTAGAGGGGGCGGAACACCGTGAGCAGCGTGAGCGCCACGAGTGTCGTCAGTAACGCCGACAGCGGCGCCCATACCAGCAAGGCCATCCACAGGGGCGTCGTTCCCGTCCCGACCAGGAGCGCCAGAAGCAGATCGACGAGCCACTTACCCACAAAGATGAACAGGCCGGTCAGCCCGACATTATCCGTGAAGAAGACGGCCTTGAGCCACGACGCACCAAACGCCACCACCGCGAACACCAGCATCTGGGCACCGAAATGCTGCGGCACGATCGCATCGAATGCGAGTCCCACCAGGAAACCGGTGAGTGTAGCGAACCCCGGACGCATCCGTACCGAGGAGAACAGCACCGCCATCAGCGCGAAGTCGGCCGTCACGGGCGCCTGTACGAGTGGGCGAATGCCGAAGTGCGCCACAATGAGCAGCAGAAAGCCCACCCACGCGAGCACCACGCGCGTGAAGCCGTTAGCCGGGGGTGGGGTACGCGCCATCAACGGCGCCACCGATTGGTGTCGGGGGGCACACGCACTCGCACAGTGCTGTCCATGACCACGCTATCGGTCGCGAGCGAATCGAGTACGGCGCGGCGCGCCGCCAACTCGCTCAAGGCGGCGTCACGCGCGAGTGAATCGCCGGCGATCGCCGCCGCTCGCGCCGCGCTGTCGGCGGCCGCCACACTCGTCCACACGCCACTCACACCGCGCTGCGCGCGAGCGGGCGTCAGGATCAGCACCGGGCCGGTTGCTTCAGCGAGCACTGCCGGCTTCACCAGATACGTGCGCGCCCACTTCTCCGGCGTATTGAGCTCACCCACGACGGTGCCCAACGGAATACCACGCGGATAGGTAGCCCCGAGCCCCGAACTGACGATCAGGGTGCCCGTATCGAGCTTGGCGCGGAACGGTACGCCGCGCAACTCCAGCAGCCAACGTTCCGCGCCGGCACCGAGATGCGGTTGCACGATGCCAAAGGCCGTCTCATCCACGCTCATCGCGCTGACACGGAA
>JBDKIJ010000299.1:0-17899 GCA_039797155.1 Gemmatimonadota bacterium
CTCTTTGGCCCGTCCTTCGTCCCCGCCCGATGACCGAACCTGCTGCGCCCCCGCTCGACGAGACCGTACTGCCCACCCCGGCGATCCCTGATCGGGCGGATGCCCCGGTGTCGGAAACGGCGGAGCGGTTCCTGCGCGGGATTCTCGCACAGGTCCCGGTCGAACGGATCGAGGAGTTGCACCTGTTTTCGCCGCTGCGGCAGGGCACTATCGAGACCGGCATCGCGGTCCTGGCGACGCGGGTGCCAGCGCCGGTCGCGCCCGCCGAGCCGCTCGAGCCTGAGCTCCCCCTCGAAACGGATCGTGACGAGGACGCGGCGGTGGTGGCCGTCGATCAGGTGGTGGCGGACGACAGCGCGGAGACGGTCGTTGAGGCGTCGGCTGACGACATGGACCAGCCGGTGGATGCGTCGAATGAGGTCGTCGAGCCAGCTGTCGAGCCAGCTGTCGAGCCAGCTGTCGAGCCAGTGGTCGAGCCCGCAGTCGTGCCTGTGGTCGCTGCGGTCGAACGGCACACGGTGTACACCGCCCGCTATCGCTACGTCATCAAGGGGCCGGAGCGCGGCAAGTGGGAAGCGGACATCAAGGCCGAGGCCGATGCGCCGCTGATCACCGTGGAAACGGTCGTGCGCGGTGTCCAGCGTCGCGCGGGCGAGGAATCAGAGATTGTGCGCTACAGCGGCGCCCAGATCGCGAAGGCGCTGCGTCTGCCCATCGAGTCCGTGGATGCGGGGGCGTCCAATGGCGCCTGAGTCGCTGACACTGCTGGTCGCATTTTCGGCTGGACTCCTCAGCTTCCTGAGCCCGTGCGTACTCCCGCTTGTACCGAGTTACGTCACGTTCATCACGGGAATGGGGCTGGATGATGTGTCGCGCGCGCGTCGCGCTGCCCTGACGCACGCCGTGCTCTTTGTGCTCGGCTTCTCGTTCATCTTCATTGCACTTGGTGCCGGAGCCACGGCCTTCGGGCAGCTGCTCCGCGAATATCGCGTGTGGATCGCCCGAATTGGCGGCGTGCTCATGGTGTTGATGGGGCTCTGGATGCTGAACGTGATCCGCATCGGCGCCCTTCAGCAGGAACGCCGCATTCATCTTAGCGACAAGCCACTCGGCTTCCTCGGGACCGTCGTGGTTGGCATCGCCTTTGGCGCGGGCTGGACCCCGTGTCTCGGTCCGACGCTCGGCGCGATCCTGCTGCTGGCGGCGAATGAGAGCGAACTCGCGAAGGGGATCACGCTGTTGTCCGCCTATTCGGCCGGGCTTGCCGTGCCGTTTCTGCTCAGTGCGTTGGCGATCGAGCACTTCCTTGGCTTCTTCACCAAGTTCCGTCGCAATCTTGGCCGTGTGAATCAGATTGCCGGTGCGCTGCTCATCGTCGTTGGCGTACTCATGTTCACCGGGTGGTTCGAACGACTGGCGGCGTGGCTGCAGCCGCTGACCCCGGCGTTTCTCGTGGAACGGATCGGAGGAGCGACGCCGGCGGCGCGCTGTCTGCATCAGCCACGCCCATGCAACCTCGGTGGCATTGTGGTGATACCAGAAAGGATCCACTCGACCACCGAGCCTTTCTCCGGAGTCTGCTCATGCGCGATGTGTTCCGCTCACCGATCGGGTCGTTTCGACCGCGTCCGTCTGTACCCCGCGGCCTGATGGTGGCTGGTGCCCTGGGTGTGATGGTTCTCGCGGCGTGCGGCGACGCCGGTCGCAACGAGGCCGCCGCGCGCGACTCCGCACTCGCCAGCGATCTGGCGATCGCGCAGCGTGACAGCGCCGTGCAGCCGCAGCTTCAGGACGTTCCCGTACCCGATACCACGGCGCGACCTGCACCAGTCGCTGCGCCCGCGCCCGCGCCTGCGCGTACGCCCTCTGCCGCGCCCCGTCCCCGTCCGACCCCGGCGCCGCGGACACCGGCTCCTGTGTCACGCCCGGCTGATCGGGCCACCGTGGCTGCTCCTGCGGAATTGATCACCGGTACCGTGCCCGCCGGGACGCCGATGTCCTTTGCCACGACCTCGCGTATCTGCAGCAACACGACGGCCGTGGGGGAGCAGTTTACTGGCACGCTGTCTCAAGCCGTGCGTGCGACGAATGGCGTGACTGTGCCGGAAGGGACGACCGGCACGTTCGAGGTCACCGAGCGGAAGACGGCGCAGAACAGCAAGGACGACACCTTCCTGCGCATTCGCCTGGTGTCGATTCGGTTTGGTGGTCTCAGCTATCCGGTGGACGCCACGGTGCACACGGTGCCAACGGAACGCGTACGCAGCGCGAGCAAGGCGGATGATGCGAAGAAGGTCGCAGGGGGCGCCGTGATTGGCGCGATCGCCGGTCAGGTGCTCGGGAAGAACACGAGGGGCACTGTGATTGGTGCCGCAGCAGGCGCCGCTGCTGGATCAGCGGCCGCAGCGATGTCGGGGAACTACGACAGCTGCATTGCCGATGGTGCCCCGGTGAGCCTCACGCTCAATGCGCCGATCACGGTGCGCCCCGCGCCTACGCCGTGATCGGCACGTTGATCGGGATCCGTCAGTAGCCGACCGCCCCGCCCGAGCGGCGGGGCTCCGGCATCCCTTCCCATCCGCCGGGGACGCGCATGATCGCGTTCACGTTCACAAGCGACCGCAGCTCGCGGAGGCGATGCCCCATGCCGCGGAGCGAGTCCATCACGGCCGGGCGCAGGCCACCCGCTTCGAAGGTGAGGGAGTCGGGGAGCGCCTGATGGTGGACGCGTGGCGCACGCATGGCATCGGACAGCGACATGCGATGTTCCAGGACGTTGAGAATGACCTGGCTCGTGCCCGTGATGATCGTGGGACCACCGGCAGCGCCCACCACCAGCAGTACCTGCCCGTTGCGATCGAGCACGATGGTCGGAGACATCGCGCTCAACATCCGCTTGCCGGGTTGAATGGCGTTCTGTTCGCCTTGTACGAGGCCAAACATGTTCGGCTTCCCGGGCTGCGCTGCGAAGTCGTCCATCTCGTCATTGAGCATGAACCCCCCACCGCGCACCCACACGCCGGACCCCCACGAATTGTTCAGTGTGGTCGTGGTAGCCACGGCGTTGCCGGCGCCGTCTACCACGGAATAGTGCGTGGTATGCTCCGGCTCGCGCACCGGCGCACTCATGGTCGTTTCGAGTTCCCGCGTCGGCGTCGCGCGCTGCGCACTGATCGTCGCGGCCAACGTCTTCGCGTACGATTTGCTGGTCAGCTGCTCGAGCGGAACCTTCACGAAGGCGGGATCACCCAGCTTGCTGTTGCGGTCGATGAAGGCGCGCTGATAGGCACTGCCAACAAGGTGGAAGTAATTCGCGCTGCCATACGCCGGTAGCGACGGGTATTGCTCGAGGATGTTGAGCGCCTCGGCGGTCGTCACGCCGCCCGACGATGACGGCGGCATCGACAGCAAGCCGTAACCGCGGTACGTCGTGTTGATCGGGGTCCGCCAAACCGGCGTGTAGCGGGCGAGATCGTCACGCGTGATAATGCCGCCACCGCGCTGCACCTCCGCGACCAGCGAGTCGCCCACCCAGCCACGGTAGAAGGCTGCCGGTCCCCGTTCGGCGATAGCGGTGAGCGTACGCGCCAATTCGGGTTGCACCAGACGCGCGCCCGCGGTGATCGACTCGCCATTCGGGAAGAACGGCGTGGAGCGGCTGAAGCGCGTGACCATCGACTTCGCGCGGCTGATGGATCCCGCCAGCGCCGTATCCACCACAAACCCGTCGCGCGCGAGACGAATCGCTGGCTGCATCACCCGTGACAGCGGCATGGTGCCGTACCGCTCCAGCAGTGCGGCCATACCGGCGACCGCGCCGGGGACGCCCGAGGCCAGATGGCCGTAGACGCTCTTGTCGGTAAGGTTGCCGTTGGCGTCGAGATACATGTCACGCGTCGCTGCGAGCGGCGCGATTTCGCGATAGTCGATCGCCGCCGTGCGTCCGTCCTTGAGCCGGATCACGGTGTAGCCGCCACCGCCGATATTCCCCGCTTCAGGCCAGGTGACGGCCAGTGCGAAGCCCAGCGCCACGGCCGCATCCACGGCGTTCCCGCCGGACTTCATGATTTCGACGGCTGCCGCGCTGGCCTCCGGGCTGTTGCTGACGGCCATCCCCTGCGAGGCGAATGCCGCCGGCTTCGGGGCGCCGAGTCTCCAACCGTCCGGGAAGGCCGCGGCGACGCGGGTCGGCATCGATGGGGCACCTGAGGGCGCGGCGGCGGTTCCGGTGGAGGTCGCCGCGGAACGGGAGCAGGCGGCCACCAGCGCAAGACTCGTGGCTGCGATGGTCGCGGTGGCGATGGCGCGGGGGATCAGCAGGCTCGACATCGTACGGGACATCGGTTGGTGTCGTGTGGGGAGCGAAAGGGGACAGCGGTCGCGAATTCTAGAAAGCAAAACGGAGTGAGGCGCGCGTGGTGCGAATCCGCCAGGATCGCCCCGTTCCTTCGGGGATCCCCGTGCGGTCGTGCCACCCGATGCCGTAGTCCTGTACCAGGGCGAGATGCATGTCGCGGGATAGGGCGTAGCCGAACCCTGCGCCAATGGTTCCCGTCAGATCAACGCGCATCGCCGTGGGACCGATGGCTTCCTTCGTGGCCCGGGTGCGCAGCGCGCGGAATCCGGCGACGCCGCCCTGCGCTTCAAAAAAGGTGTGAAACCCCGTGGCGCGCGTTGCGGTGCGGAGCTGGCCGAGGAGATGCCAGACGTCCACGGTGGCCGAGCAGCCGGTCCGGCAGCTGGTCGGCCGCACCTCGGCGCTTAGGTCGCTCTTCCCGGCGAAGGGGACGAGCGATAAGTCTGCGGTCCCGTGACCCACCACCACCCCGATCGACGAGCCGTCCGCGCCGGTTCGTTCGAGTGATCCCCGCAGCTGCAGCATGGGATCGGTGCTGAATCGCCAGACCGCCCCCGTCTTCCCGTCCTGGATATCCCCAATGGACAGCGCGGCCGCACCACCGGCCACCCAGACTGGCGCGCGCTGCGCCGGGAGAGGCTCGGGGAGGAGCAGTCGGCTGGTGACAACGGACGCCGCCACGAGAGTGAAACGCCACCCGCAAGCGAACGGTCGTGACCGCCGGAGCGGAGGTTGCAGAGGGGACACGGCGAGTCCTACCTTTCGGGTTCCGTATTGCAGTCTCCTGTGGCGTGACGCACCATGCCCGTCACGCCACCCAGGACAACTTACCGCGCTCGCTCCACCACGGACACCGGCGCATCACCCGCAAGCCCGTGCCCGCACCGACGCTCGATCCACGCGTCACCGAACGCCGTAATCCGCGCACCGCCGATATCGATCTGGCCTCGCCCCTCGGCATCGTGGATCTGATGACCGCGGAAGATCGCGTCGTGCATGATGCGGTGGCGTCGCAGCGTGAGGTCATCGCGACGGTCATCGGTGCAATCGAGCACGCCTTCCGCGGTGGTCATCGACTCCTGTACGTAGGCGCCGGCACCTCCGGCCGTCTCGGCGTACTCGACGCCAGCGAGTGCCCACCGACCTTCGGGACCGATCCCTCGATGGTGGTGGGGATCATTGCCGGCGGAGATCACGCACTGCGGAATCCGATTGAAGGGGCCGAAGATGATCCGGCCGCCGGTGCCGACGTGATGGCTGCTCATCACGTGACGGCGGGTGATGTGGTGGTCGGGATTGCGGCCTCGGGTACGACCCCGTTCGTGCGCGGTGCGCTGGAGGTGGCCAAGGCCCGGGGCGCCACGACGGCGCTGCTCGCGTGCAGTGAACCGCCAGCTGTCATGCGCGCCGTCGCCGATCATTGCATCCTGCCGATCGTGGGTGCGGAAATCCTGACGGGTTCTACGCGTCTCAAGGCGGGCACGGCCACCAAGTTGGTGTGCAACATGCTCACGACCGGTGCGATGATTCGCATCGGCAAGAGCTATGGCAACCTGATGGTCGATCTGCGGGCAACGAACGTGAAGCTGCAGGATCGCGCCGAACGCATCGTCATCGAGGTGACGGGGCTGTCTCGCGACGATGCGCGCGCGTTGCTTGTCCGTGCGGATGGGCGTGTCAAGCGCGCCCTGGTGATGCAGGCGCTCAACGTCGATGCCGCGACGGCTGATGCGCGTCTCGAGGCGGCTGGCGGTGTGATTCGCCACGTGGTACCGCAGGCGCCGCCCCCGGTCTCCGCGTGACGCGAGCGATCGGTGAGGCCCGCGTGGTCATCGGCGTCATGTCGGGGACCTCGCTTGATGGCGTCAGTGCGGCCGCGGTGCGATTCCACGAAGACGACGGGGCGCTTCGCGCCGACCTATTGGGGTTCGTGCAGCTGGCGTATCTCCCAGCACAACGTGCGCGCCTCGAGCAGGCGATGGTGCAGGGGACGGCGGCCGAGTATTGCCGCCTTTCAGCCGATCTTGGAGGCTGGTTCGCCGATGCGGCGTGCGAGGTGATGGCATCGTGTGGATTGACGGCCCGTGATGTCGCGGCGGTGGCCTCGCATGGGCAAACGCTGTGGCACGAACCGCCGCACAGCACCTGGCAGGCGGGGGATCCTGCGTTCATCGCTGAGCAAACGGGATGTGCGGTGGTCTCCGATTTTCGCACCCGTGACATGGCCGTCGGTGGGCAGGGCGCACCGCTGGTGCCCATCGCTGATCGGCTGCTCTTCAGCGACGGCACCGCATGGCGTGCGCTGCAGAACATCGGAGGGATCGGCAACGTGACGGCGGTGCCGCCGCGTACCGCGCACGACGCATCCGTACTGGCCTTCGATACCGGGCCCGGCGTGGTTGTCATGAACGGTGTCATGCGGCGGCTGACCGGGGAGGCATTCGATCGCGACGGGGCGATGGCCGCGTCGGGTCGTGTCATCGATGGCGTGGTGCGCTCGGCGCTGTCCGATCCGTTCTTCGCTGCGCTCCCGCCGAAGAGCACAGGGCGCGAACTGTTCACGCCGGCCTTCATCGATATGTTCGTCGAGGCGTGCCGCCGTGACGGCGCTACCGATGCCGTAACCGATGCCGATGTGGTCGCGACGGCCACGGCATTGACGGCGCAGTCGATCGCGGATCAGTACGCGCGCTTCCTCCCCCCGGTGTCGGCGATCGTGCTGTCGGGTGGCGGGGCACGCAACGCGACGCTGGTCGCGATGATTCGGGACGCCGTCGCGGCACGCCTGCCACAGCCCGTCCCGGTGCAGCTGTTTGATGACCTGTTTTTCGATGCCGAGGCCAAGGAAGCGGTGGCGTTCGCCTTGCTCGGGTATCTCCATCTCATCGGGCGTCCCGGCAACGTGCCGTCGGCGACTGGTGCCCGGGTACCGCGGGTTCTCGGTTCGTACACTCCAGCGGGCGTAACCTCATGAGCGAGCAGGCGCGACGCGACGTCGCCCAGTTGTTGATCCCCACACTCCGGTGGAGTGCCGATCGCGGCTTCGGCGACGCCCGAGCCGTGGTCGAGCAGGGGCTCGCACTCGGCGTTGGGGGCTTTCAGATCGTCGGCGGTGAACAGGATACCGTGCGCGCCCTGGCGAAGGAGCTGCAGCTCAAGAGTCGGCATCCCCTACTGATTGCCGCCGATCTGGAGCGTGGGGCGGGCCAACAGGTCGCGGGGGCGACGGGATTGCCACCACTGGCCGCCATCACGGCGCTCAACGACATGGAAGCGTTGCGCCGCGCGTCGCGATTGACCGCGCGTGAAGCCCGCACCATGGGGATCAACTGGAATCTGGGGCCCGTGTGCGACCTCGATCTCATCGATGACAATCCGATTGTCGGCACGCGGGCGATGGGGCGCGACGCGCGTCAGGTCGCGCAATTGGTGACGACCTGGGTGGAATCGTGTCAGGCGGAAGGGGTCCTCGCGTGTGCGAAGCATTTCCCGGGGCTCGGGCGCGCGCGTCGTGATCCGCATTCCGCCGCGGTGGTAATCGACGCGCCGGCCGATCAGCTCAAGGAGCTCGACTTGCAGCCGTTCCGCGCCGCCATTGCGGCTGGCGTCGCCAGCATCATGACGGCGCATGCGGCATATCCGGCGCTCGATTCGAGCGGCGAGCCGGCGACGGTCTCGCGCGAGATTCTGCAGTGGCTGCTCCGTCAGCAGCTCAAGTATGACCATCTCATCGTGGCCGACACGATGACCATGGTGGGAATCGTGCAGGATCGCACGCCAGCTGAGGCCTGCGTGCGAGCCGTCCGTGCCGGATGCGACGTGGTCCTTGAGCCGGGAGATCTCGAGCCGGCGATCGAGGCGCTTGTTCAGGCGCTCGAGAGTGGCGTGCTGGATCCAGACAAGGTGCGGCAGTCGGTGCGCCGTCGCCTCAAGTGGGCGCAGTGGGCGTCACCGCCGAACGATTGGCGTCGGCCGAGTGGCGCCGACACCGCGTGGGGTGCCCTTCTCGCGGACAAGGCGTTGCGCGTGGAGCATGGTCCGTTGCCGACCATCGGCACGGTCACGGAAGTGGCCATCATCGACGACGATGCCGATGTCGAAGGGCGTCGAGCGGTGCGCACCGGATTGGTGGAAGCGATGCGTCTGGCGGGGAACGATGCGCGCGTCGTCAGTGCCCCGACGCCGGCGAGCGGCGGCCCGCTGGTGATTGCCCTCTTCGCGGATTACCTCGCCGGGAAGAGTCGCTCCACCCTGCAGGAGTCCACGCATGCCGACATTGCGGTGCTGATGGAGCAAGCTGCAGCGCTCCAGCGGGGCGTAATTCTGGTGGGCTTTGGCGATCCGCGCTTCGTGGCGCAGCTTGGCCTCGATACGCCGACCATCATGGCGTGGAGTGGTGACCGGGTGATGCAGCACGCCGCAGGGCGTGCACTGGTCAAGAAGCGGTAGGCCGTCGTACGTGGCCGCGCGTGGCGATGCTTCGCCTCAGCCGCGCAGGTAGGTCCACAGCATCGACCCCACCACCAGCAGCGCCATCAACAGAAGGAGAGCGCGGAGAGGGCGCGCTGCACGTTGGCGGGCCTCGAGGACCGGTTGCGGTGCGCCCACCATCGGAGCGAGATCTTCGCCGCGCGCGCGTGCCATGGCATGTCGGACCCGCGCCCGTGCGGGCTCGGGATGCCGAGTCGACAGCGGTGGCAGCGGGATTGCCTCGGCACTCAAGGTTGGTGTGACCTGACGCACCGATCGAGGCGCTACATCCTGATCGCCATGAAGCGTACCGTCGAGCGCATAGCCATGATAGCCGGCGTCATCGGTAGGCTGCACGTCATTCAACGCATCGCCTTCAAAGCGGACGGCTACGACCGTGACGTTATCGGGCCCACCGCGCTGATTCGCCCGATCGATGAGTTGATCGCAGAGGTGCCGCGTATCATGGGCGCGCGATGCCAGCTCCGCGATTTCATCGTTCCGTACGGGACCCGAGAGTCCGTCGGTGCACAGAACAAGTATGTCGCCACGTCGCACCGTTTGCGTCGTGACGTCCACCGTGATGCGTGACTCTGGACCGAGCGCTTGCAGAATGATGTTGCGCCGCTCGCTGAGTTCCGCTTCTTCCGGGGTGAGCTCGCCGGACTCCACCAGCTTCTGGATCAGCGACTGGTCGCGCGTAAGCTGTGCGGCTTCACCGTTACGGATGAGATACGCGCGACTGTCTCCGACCTGCACCAACACGAGCTGATCGCCCAGCATGCCGGCCAGTGTGACCGTTGTGCCCATGCCGAAGTGTTCCGCGTGCTGACGCGCATGTTCGTGGATCAGGCTGTTGGCCGCGATGGTTGCATCGCGCAATACTTCCGCGAACAGGGTCGGGTTCGGATTGCCGACCGACCAATGCTGGCGTAGTGCCTCCAGGATCAGCGCGGAGGCCATGCTGCTGGCCAGTTCCCCAGAGGCTGCGCCACCCATGCCATCGGCGACGAGGAACAGCAGACCGTGCGGCTTTCCGAGTAGGACATCTTCCGACTCCGCGAACTGGATCGAGGAGGCTTGCTCCAGATCGGCGACGAGGAAGGTGTCCTCATTGTGCTCACGCGCCTGCCCGACATCCGTGGCGGCATAGACTCGCACCACGACCTGCCCGGCACGGGGCGGCATGGAACGGGTGGAGTCGGCGAGCGGTGAGGTCACGGCGTCGGAGCAGAGGAAGACTTTGGGTACGTCGAGCCCGTAGAGGGCTGTACGGACCAGACTTTCGGAGGTTGCAATGGTCACCACCATGAGGGAAGGGGTCGGGGCGAGTTGGCTCCATTCCCGCTTCGACGGCACATTTGAGAGATGAAGGGTCTTCCCATTTTCGGCATGGCACTCCTGGTCGGCGCATGTGCCGCGCCCGCCCGCGTCGCCACGACGCTACCGCTCCCCGACGAGCCGTCGCGTTCCGTCCCAACCACTCGCGTGGCCATCACCGCCGGACTGCCGGCCATCCCCCCGGTTTCGGGGCGACCGATCGCGATTCAGCTGCGCCATCCCGGGGACAATCAGCTGTTGACCACGCGCGACTCGAACTTCGTGTTCGGTTCCGTGGGGAGCGGTGATGTTCGGCTGACGATCAACGGGACCGAGGTGCCCGTTGCACCGAACGGCGCGTTCCTGGCGTGGGTGGCCAATCCGCCGCTGTCGGCGCCGCGATACGAGCTGGTCGCCGTTCGCGACCGCGATTCGGTCCAGCGCGTGGTGCGGGTGCGATATGCCAGTCGGGTAATGCTGCCCGCTGGGGGACGACTGCGGGTGGATTCGAGCTCGGTGCTGCCGGCACGCGGCTGGTGGGCGCGCGACGGGGAATTCCAGCGGGTGTCGGTGCGGGCACCACGGAATGCGCAGGTGACGGTCGTGGGGCGCGATGCGAAGGTGTGGCCTGTGCCTGTGCCTGTGCCTGTGCCTATGCCTGTGGCGGGGAGCGCCAGTACGCCGGCACCGCTCACCGATTCGACGGACGTCGCGGGGGTATTCATGACGGATGTTCCAGCGTGGGTCCTCGGTGACAGTGCCAAACCGGCGCTCGTGGTGATTGCGCGGGGAGCAGACACGGTGCGATTGCCCGTGCCTGTTGGTCGTGTATTGCCAGCGTCAGAGCGCGTCATGGCGCGGTTGCGGACCGGGTCACTGGTTGGGTCCGACACCGATCGCGTGGTGTACGCGCGCGCGACGCCGGATGGCGTATACAAGTGGATGCTGTTCCCCGGTACGTTGGTGGAAGTGGCGGGACGCGTTGGGAGTGCAACACGCGTGCGGCTCGATGCGATGCTCGATGTGTGGGTCGCGAACAGCGATCTGGAGCTGTTACCGGCCGGAACGCCATCGCCGCGGCGTGTAACGGGCGGGTTCCGCCTGACGCCATCCGCGGAGTGGGTGGATGTGGCGATCCCGATCGGGGAACGGGTCGCGCATCAGGTGGAGTCCGACGGCAATCGGTTGATTCTCACGCTGTACGGTGCACAGGCCGATCCGGAGATTTCCGCGATGCTCGGGAACGACGCGCTCGTGCGTCGCTTCCAGTGGGAGCAGGTGACGTCGGACCGCGTCCGCGTAGAATTCATCCTCTCGCAGCCGGTGTTCGGTTGGTTGTCGATATGGGATGACGCGCGGCGCGCGTATGTGCTGCGGATTCGTCGGGCGCCGGCAGTCGACGCGAAACATCCCTTGCGCGGGCTCACCATTGCCGTCGATCCAGGACATCCGCCGGCGGGCGCCACTGGGCCAACGGGATTATACGAGGGGGATGCGGTGTTTCCCGTCGCGCAGCTGGTGGTGAATCAGCTGCAGGCGCTGGGGGCCAACGCGTTCAGCACGCGTGCGAGCTTGGCAGCCTTGGGGTTGCCGGATCGTGCCGTGGCGGCGCGCCGAGCGAATGCCCACGCCTTCGTGTCGCTGCATCTCAATGCCTTACCCGATGGGGTGAACCCTTTCACCGCCAACGGCACCAGCACGCTGTTCTATCACTCGGCGAGCGAACCCTTCGCGCGCATCATGCAGCGGGCGCTCATGGCACGATTCGGGCTGCGCGATCTGGGCGTGCATTATCAGGATCTCGCCGTCGCGCGACCGACGTGGTATCCGTCGGTACTGACCGAG
This sequence comes from Gemmatimonadota bacterium, assembly GCA_039797155.1. Taxonomy (GTDB): domain Bacteria; phylum Gemmatimonadota; class Gemmatimonadetes; order Gemmatimonadales; family Gemmatimonadaceae; genus Gemmatimonas. Next base: position 11,993 of record JBDKIJ010000299.1, read on the forward strand.
GGGCTCTTCCTGATGATCCCCGAACAGGAAGCGGCGATGCGTGACGCGGGCTTCCAGAAGAAGTACGCTGAAGCGGTAGTTGAGGGGCTGGTGACGTATTTCAGCGGGATGGCGCGACGGTGAGGTGGCAGCGCGCGATCCTTCGTATGCTGATGGTCGCGTGTACGGCCGTGCTATCTCTGGGGACACCGGCCTCGGCACAGGTTGATCCGCGCGGTCCCATGCGCACCATCGTCACGCCGCATTTTCGCGTGCATCACGCCCGTGGGCTCGATTCACTTGGGCGGCGGGTTGCGGAGCACGCCGAGCGGGCCTATGCGCAGCTCGCGGCCGAGCTGGCGCGTCCTTCGGGGGTAATCGACCTGCTGCTGGCCGACAATGTCGATGCGAGCAATGGCTTTGCACAGGTGTTCCCAAGCAATCGCATCGTGGTGTATGCGGTGCCGCCGCTGCAGCTGCGGGAATTACGTTTTCACGACGATTGGCTGCGGCTCGTGATCACGCATGAGCTGGCGCACGTGTTTCATCTCGATCGGTCGCGCGGGCTGTATCGCATGGGGCGCGCGCTGTTCGGACGGAATCCGTTGTTCTTCCCCAATGCGATGTTACCGTCGTGGGTGAAGGAAGGGCTGGCGGTGCATTACGAGAGTGCGCTCACGGGGAGTGGCCGATTGGTAGGAACCGAGTTCGCAGCGCAGGCGCGCGCGGCAGCGGTCGATTCGGCGATCCCCCCGATGGGGCGATGGAGTCTGGCATCATCCCGCTTCCCGCGCGGACAGACGGCGTACGCCTGGGGATCGATGACGTTGGATCGGGCGACGCAATCCGATTCCGCGATGCGGCGCTTCGTGGACGGTACCGCGGCGCAGTTGCCGCCGGTCCGGTTGAGCCGGATCTCGCGCCGTGCGTTCGGGCGGTCACTGGAGGCGGTGTTCGGTGAGCATCAGGCAACGCTGTTGCGTGGGGCTCGCGGCGATGAGTCGGATGCGGATTCGCTGTGGACTATGGTCAGTGCAGACGGCTTCTATGCCGCGGCGCCTCGTTGGGTAGGCAATGATCAGCTGGTGTGGTCGGCGAGCAATGGTCGCGAAATTGCCGGCCTGTATACAGCGTCACGCACGGAGGGGCGCTTCGATGACCCCGTGCGCGTGGCGTGGCGCAATTCGCTCGATGCGAACGTGCCGGTTGGGGTGGGGACGTCGGGTGCGGTCCCGATGGTATTCGCGCAGGTGGAGCGTGCCGATCCCTTTGTCTCGCGCAGCGATCTCTGGCGGCGCGCGATCGATGGACGAGAAACTCGGCTCACGGACGGCGCGCGATTGGTCTTGCCGGATGTCCGCGCAGATGGCGAGATCATCGCGGTGCAGTTACAGGCCGGCACGAGTCGGTTGGTGCGCGTGTCACCTGATGGTCAGCGAGTTGCGCCGCTGAGCACGACTGGACAGGTGACCGACGAACGCTGGAGTGATCCGCGATGGGCGCCGGATGGCCGTGCGATCGCGGCCGTGCAGCTGCTGCCGAGTGGGGAGTCGAGGGTCGTGGTGTTGGATACGGTGGGGACACTGCGCGCGGTGGTCGCGGGGGCGCTGGGGGTGTTTGCGAGTCCGTCGTTCACGCCGGATGGGGCGCGCCTGGTATGGAGCAGTGATCGCAGCGGACGGATGCAACTCGAGACGGCGGTGATCGCGTCACTCGTTCGTGCGGGCGATACGACGTCATGGCGAGGGAACGCCAGTCGCGGACTACGCGATGCCGCAGCGATCCCCCGCCAGGCCAGTCGGGTATCGACGTCGGTATATGAGCCCAGTGTGTCGCCGGACGGTCGCGAGGTAGCGGCGCTGGTGCTTCGTGGCGATGGCTGGCATGTGATCGTGACGCCGCTCGATACCACCGGTCCGGTGGCGGGCGGTGCGTGGTACGCGTCGCAGCGTACGCGGGTGGTGGCTGATCGGCCGTTCGATGAGTCGATTACGATCGATACGGCGTCATGGCGTCGCACGAATTACCGCGCGGCGCGGCAGCTGCGCCCCACGTATTGGCTGCCGCTCGCGGGGGTCGGGCGTGATGATCGCGCCACGCTCGGTGCTGGCACGAGTGGGGTCGATATTCTGGGGCGGCACGCGTGGAGTGCGTCCGCGTTGCTCGAGCCGGAGCGTCGGGAGCTCGATGCGAGTGCGGCCTATCGTTACGCGGGGCTCGGTGTGCCGGTGTTCGATGCATCGTGGTCGCAGCAGTGGGATGGCTCCTTCCGCGTCGTCGATGATTCGGCGCGGACCATCGGTTTCGTCGGGCGCCGCCGGCGTTTCGTCTCGCTGGCCACTACGTGGAGCGTGCCCCGCGTGCGGTGGGCCGCGCAGGGAACGGTAGGAGCACAGTACGAACGACGGGCGTTTGCTGCGGATGTGGATTCCGTCCTCGGCCCCGCCAACTCGCTGCTGCGTCGCGGCACCGGGTTCCCGAGCTTGTTCGTGAATGCCTCGTGGTCCACGGCGCGTCTCGCGCTGCAGGGCATCTCGGTCGAAGAAGGCGTGACGCTTTCGACCAACACCACATATCGCTGGCGTGATGCAGCGCCCTCGAATGGTTCGTGGCGAACGGTGTGGACGGTGCGTGGATATCGCCCCTTTGCCATGGGTGGTTTCGCCCGTCACGTGCTGGCGGTGCGCGGGAGCGTTGGGCTCGCCGATCGTCGGACGGTGACCGAGTTTGCAGCCGGCGGCGTGAGTGGTACGCAGGGCGCCTTGCTCCCCGGTGTGACCGTCGGTGACCCGGTGCGCACCTTCAGCGTTCGCGGTGTCCCTGCGGCCAGTCAGCGCGGTAGTCGCGCGCTCGGTGGGACGGTGGAGTATCGCCTGCCACTGGTGCAGCTGCGTAAGTTGCCGTCACCCTTCGGCGTGTACACTGATCGGCTGTCGGCGGCATTCTTCACCGATGCCGCGCGCGCCTGGTGTCCCGCCGATCTCGCGCGGACGAATCGCGTGATCTGTGAACGCCCCGGCGTGCGCGATGGCTGGCTGGCCTCGGCGGGGGCAGAACTGCTCGTCGATCTCGCGCTGCAATACGATCAGCCGTACCGACTGCGTCTTGGTGTGGCGCAGCCGTACGCGGCGCCTATTGAAATCGCGCGGCGGCCGCGCGTCTATATCACGCTTGGCGGATACTTCTGAGGACCTATCTGATGGCTGATCCTTTCATTCACGACGCGGCCGTCGTGCTTGGCCATATCGAGCTCGCCGAGGACACGAGTGTGTGGCCGTCAGCGGTGATTCGCGCGGATGTCGAGCGGATCCGTATCGGCGCGCGCAGCAATGTGCAGGATGGCGCGGTGTTACACGCCGACCCTGGCATGCCTACGCTGATTGGTGCGGACTGCGTGGTCGGCCATCGCGCCATCGTGCATGGTGCCGTGCTCGAGGACGGTGTGCTCGTCGGCATGGGTGCGATCGTGCTGAACGGTGCACGGATTGGTCGCGGCTCGATCATCGGCGCCGGTGCCGTGGTCACCGAGGGGATGCAGGTCCCGCCCGAGTCGCTGGTGGTGGGGATTCCGGGCAAGGTGATCCGGCAGACGAGCGAGGCGCAGCAGCGGGGAATCGTCGAGAATGCGGCCCGTTATGTGGCTTTGGCGCAGCAGCATCGTCGCGGCGATGTGCCGCGGCGTCGGATGTCGGCGTCGAGTATCGATTGATGCATCACGTAAGGCGCATCGTCTGCCTGCTGCTCCTCACTGTAGCCATACCCAGCGCGAGTGCGGCCCAAGCGGTTCCTGCGGTTCGTCTCCGGGGGGTCGTCGTTGATAGCGTTGTCGGTGCTCCCCTCGCGAATGCGCTGGTGCGGGTGTTCCGCGCAGGGAGGCCAGCCGACGGTCTTGATGTACGCACCGACACGCTGGGGCGCTTCACGGTTCCGACACTGTCCGTCGGGACGTGGTGGCTGTCTTTTCTCCATCCCCGTTTGGACTCCCTTCGACTCGAACCGCCGTTGGTACGCGTCGAGGCGGTCGAGGAGGGGCAGATTGATGTCGTGCTGGCGATTCCCAGCGGGCCAACCTTGGCCCGTCAGCTGTGCGGGGCGCCGCGAGGCGATAGCAGTGCCGTGTTGCTGGGGGTGGTACGCGACGCCGCAGCGCGTCTACCGATTGCCGGGGCGACGATCCAGGTGGTGTGGCCGGAGTGGGTCTTCGCGAAAGAGGCGATGACGCGCGAGAACATGATCCGCGCGGCGCGGACCGATTCAACCGGCCACTTCGTGCTCTGTCATGTGCCGCAGGGGAGTACGGTGACGGCGCAGGCGTCCACGGGGGGCGATTCGACGGGTGTCGTGGAGGTTGAGATCCCCGCGTCTGGGTACGCGGTGGTGCAATTCACCGTGGATCGCTCGTCGCAGCTGACCACGCCGGCGGGGGAGTCCGGTTCGGCTCCATGGCGTCGAGGATCAGGCGCCATCGTCGGAGCGGTCCGTGCTCCCGATGGTCGACCGCTGCCCGGGGTCATGGCCCGCGTGTTGGGCAGTGGGTCAGCGGTGCGCACCGATAGCGGTGGCACCTTTCGGCTGATGGATGCGGCGGCTGGAACCCAGACGTTGGAGGTCCGTGCGGTGGGGTTCGAGCCGCAGCGTCAGCTGGTGGAGCTCGTGCCGGGCGTTCCGTTGTCCCGCGCCTTCACCCTTGAGCGGTCGCGTGTGGTGCTCGATACGGTGCGCGTCGCTGCTGGGCGCACGCTCCCCGCGGACATACAGGCCATCGAGCGGCGTTGGCGTGCTGGGCAGGGGGTGATTCTTGATGGTGAGACCGTCCGGACTCGCACGGCCACGCAATTGACGAGTGCGCTCTGGGGGATCCCGGGGGTTCGCCTCGGGACGCGCGCCGGTTATGGCAACGTCGTGTACCTCCGAGGGAATCGCGGTCAGGACTGCATCCCCGTGGTGTTTCTCGACGGGTTCCGCTTCATCGCGAATGGGCTCTCGGTGGATGAGTTGGTCTCGCCAGCGGATGTGGCGGCCATCGAGGTGTATGTGCGCGCCATGCAACGGCCGGCGGAATTCACGGACCTCGCGGATTGCGGCGTCTTCGTGGTGTGGACCAAGCGCTTCCTGGGGAACGTGCCGGTGATGGATCCGAAGCGGAGTCGGTAGGGCCCATCGCTGACGTCTCGTTCGAGAATCGGGGCAATTGCTTGCTCCCGATGTGAATCCAGGCAAGCGACGTGGGCGGGTTGCGCATTGGCTATCGCCATGTCAGGGCAGTCCGAGGGGACCATCACAAAAGCGCACCCGTCCCGCACAAAGTTGCGCTTGGTGGACAACTCGATGTCACAAGAGTCAATGTGATCTGTCTCCGGTATCTCGCACGGCCGTAACGACTTAGCGCGCAACTTGCGTGGTCTCACGAAGTGCGGCACCATGAGCGCCATTCGCTCGTGGTTTTCTGCCTGCCGCCCTACTCGAGCCCGCCGCCCATGCCTTGCTCGCCGACCCCGCCGGAAGGACCCGTTTCGCTCTCCGCCAACGCCCGCACGGTCCTCGAGAAGCGGTATCTGCTCAAGGATGAGGCCGGCACGCCGCTGGAGCGCCCTGAGGACATGTTCTGGCGCGTGGCGACCGTGGTCGCCGAGGCTGATCGTCGGTACGGGGCCAGCGATGGGGCGGTGCAGCAGCTGGCCGAGGCGTTCTACTTCCTGATGACGCAGCGCCGGTTCGAGCCCAACTCACCGACGCTGATGAACGCGGGGCGTCCGCTTGGGCAGCTGTCGGCCTGCTTCGTCCTGCCGGTGGACGATGCGCTCAGCAACGGGCAGAGCGGCATCTACGATTCGCTGCGGGCGATGGCGCTGGTGCATCAGAGTGGTGGCGGTACGGGCTTCTCGTTCTCGCGGCTCCGTCCCAAGGGCGCATCGGTCCGCTCCACTG
>JBDKIJ010000300.1:0-7705 GCA_039797155.1 Gemmatimonadota bacterium
CCTGGAGCTCCGCATGAGTCCGCCAATTCTCCGTCGCGGCCTGATCATCATCTAGTCGCTGCCGGCACGCCGCGGCGCATTTGTGGCAACGAGAAGGACCGTCGGGACGTTTACTTGCAACAGGCAGGTCTTCAAAGCCCCCAGGCCCAATGGCTTCGGGGGCGGTGTCTCCGTCCCGCAGGTCCATTCAGGCATGTCCGGTCATTCCATGGGGTCTCTGGCTGCGCGCAGGGTGCTGCACGCGTCGTTGCTGCTGAGTGTGGTCACGCTGGCGGCGTGCAAAAAGGAGCAGCCGCGCGCTCGGCCCACACCCGTCGTGTCGGTCAAGGCGGCCGACAAGGGGCCGTTACCGTACGTCGTGACGGCCAACGGGCAGGTGGAAGCGAACCGCACCGTTGCGGTGCAGTCGCTCGTCTCGGGGCAGATCACGCGCGTGGGAATCGCCGAAGGCGACGAGGTGCGGGAAGGGCAGGTGCTCTTCCAGATCGATCCGCGTCCATTCCGCGCGGAGCTGGAGCGCGTGCAGGGGACGCTGGCCCGCGACGCGGCCACCTTGCAGCGCGCCCGCGCGGACTCGGCGCGATTCGCCGCGTTGGCCAAGGACGGCTACATCACCAAGCAGCAGCTGGATCAGGCGTTTGCAGAGGCCTCTGCGCTGGCGGCCACGGTCTCAGCGGATCGCGCGTCGATCGAACGGGCCACGTTCGATCTCGAGAATACCACGGTGCGGGCGCCGATCGCTGGGCGCACCGGCCAGATCCAGTTTCGCGCTGGCGCGCTCGTCCGCGCCTCCGCGGATCAGCTGGTGACGATCAATGAACTGCAGCCCATCCTCGTGCGGTTCGCCGTGCCGGAGCGCGACTTCGAGGAAATGCGTGCGCGCGCCGGTCTCGATCGGGCCCTGCCGGTGCGGGTGACGCCGAATGGCGCCGATAGTGCCCGCCGCATCACGGGTACGCTCACCTTCGTCGACAATCAGGTGGATCGCGCGACCGGGTCCGTGCTGCTCAAGGCCCGCGTGGCTAACGCGGACCGCGCCCTGTGGCCCGGGCAGTTCGTGACGGTGGCGCTCGAACTGAGCGTCGACGCCGATGCGGTCACGATCCCGTCGGAGGCGGTGGTGACGACAGGGACCGGGACGTTCGTGTACGTCAAGGAAGGCGACAAGGCCAAGCGCATGCCGGTCAAGGTGGGACGTGCGGCTGGTACGCGCGTGAAGATCGACAGTGGTCTCGCTGGCGGGGAATCGGTCATTGTGGAAGGACAGGCCCGGCTGCGTGATGGGGCGACCGTCCAACTGCGTCAGACCGGTGGGGGACGCAACGGTCGTGGCGGGAACGGTAGTCGCAATGGCGGTGGCAATGGCGGTGGCAATGGCGGTGGCAATGGCGGTGGGCGTCCAGCCGCTGCCGCACCGACGCGCACCCAGCCGTAGGGGATCGCATGAACCTCAGCGAGATCTGGATCCGCCGTCCCGTCATGACCACGCTGGTCATGTCGGCACTGCTGATCTTCGGCGTATTCGCCTATCAGCGGCTTCCCGTCAGCGACCTGCCGACGATCGACTATCCCACGATCACCGTCTCCGCCAACTTGCCCGGGGCCAGCCCTGAGGTGATGGCAACGTCGGTCGCAACACCCCTCGAGCAGCAGTTCGCGACCATCTCCGGCATCGACAACATCACCTCGTCGAGCTCGCAGGGGAGCACCAACGTCACGATCCAGTTCGCCCTGGAACGCGACATCGACAAGGCCGCCGCCGATGTGCAGTCGGCGATCTCCAAGGCGCTGCGCTCGCTGCCGCAGGGGATCAATCCGCCGTCGTACAACAAGGCGAATGCGGCGGATACGCCGATCATGATGTACTCGCTGAATTCCGATGTGCTGTCGCGCACGGAGCTCAATGAGTACGCCGAGACTTTCATCGGCCAGCGCCTGAGTACGGTGACGGGTGTTGCGCAGGTGCAGGTGTACGGCTCCGCGAAGTACGCCGTACGGGTGCAGCTCGATCCCGGCGCCCTCGCGCAGCGCGGCATCGGCATCGACGAAATCCAGCAGGCCATCAATCAGGGCAATTCCAACTCACCGGCCGGTGTGTTGATGGGCCCGAATCAGGCCTTTACGCTCCAGGCTACGGGGCAGCTACGGAACGCGGCCGAATTCCGGCAGCTCGTGGTCGCCAACCGCAACGGTACGCCGGTCCGTCTTGGCGATCTCGGCACCGTCTACGATGGACTGCAGACGTTGCGCGGATTCAGCGAGGTGAACGGCCGGCAGAATATCTCGTTGGCCATCATCCGCCAGCCCGGCGTCAACACGGTCGCCACGGCCAAGGCGGTCGAGGCCGCCATGCAGCAGATCATGCCGCAGCTGCCGCCCAGTGTGCAGGTGATGACGATCTTCAATCGGGCGGAGAGCATCGAGCACTCCGTGTGGGATGTCCAGTTCACGCTCGCGCTCACGGTGGCGCTGGTCGTGCTCGTGATCTTCCTGTTCCTGCGGAACGCACGGGCGACGATCATCCCGTCGCTGGCGCTCCCCTTTTCGATCATCGGCACCTGCATTCTCATGTGGGCGCTGGGCTACAGCCTCAACAACTTGACGCTGATGGCGCTGACGCTCGCCGTCGGCTTCGTGGTCGACGATGCCATCGTGATGCTCGAGAACATCGTGCGGCACATGGAAATGGGCAAAACGCCGCTCAGGGCGGCGTTGGATGGCTCGCGCGAGATCAGCTTCACCATCCTGTCGATGACGCTGTCGCTGGTCGCGGTGTTCATCCCCTTGTTGTTCATGCCGGGGCTGATCGGGCGCCTGTTCCGCGAATTTGCCGTGACGATCGGCGTGGCGATCCTGGTCTCCGGTTTCGTGTCGCTCACCCTCACCCCGATGCTTGCCGCACGCTTCCTCAAGGGCGGGGAGGGGCACGCGAGCACCGAGGGGCGGTGGCGCTCGATCGAGCGGTTGTATCAGGCCTCGGAGCGCGGCTACATCACGTCGCTGGATTGGGTCATGCGCCATCGTCTGCTGACGATGGGGTTCAGTGTGATCACCTTGGTCGCGACCGTCGGGCTCTTCCTGTACATCCCGAAGGGGTTCATTCCCTCGGAAGATACGGGGCGACTGCAGGGCTCCGTGGAAGGACCGGAAGGGATCGGCTACGACGCACTGGCGGCCAAGGCCCGCGAGATCGGTACCATCCTGCAGAACAATCCCAACGTGCAGTACGCCATGGTATCGATCGGTGGTGGCCCGTGGGGTGGCGCGAACAGCGCACGTCTCCAGCTGACCCTTGTCGATCGCGCCAAGCGCCCGCATGTCGATCAGGTGATGCGTGAGTTGACGCGTGCGACGTCACAGGTTCCCGGCGTTCAGGTGTTTTTCCGTAATCCGCCGCCGATCAATATCGGCGGTCGACGCGGCAACAGCGCGTATCAGGTCTCGCTGCAGGGGTCGGATATCGCCGAGCTCTACACGTCGGCGCGTGCGCTCGAGCAGCGCATGCGCGACCTGCCGGAACTGGAGAACATCTCGAGCGATTTGCAGGTCGGCAATCCGCAGGTGGCCGTTCAGATCGATCGCGAGCGCGCCTCGTCGCTAGGCGTCAGCGCCAGTCAGATCGAAAACGCGCTGTATAACGCGTACGGATCACGCCAGGTCTCGACGATCTATACGCAGACGAACCAGTATCAGGTCATTCTGGAGCTGAAGGAGGAATTCCAGAAAGACCCCACGACTCTGAGTCAGCTGTTCATTCGCTCGAATACCGGGACCCTCGTCCCGCTCGGTGCCGTGGCGACATTCACGAAGGGCGTTGGCCCCCAGTCGGTGCAGCATAACGGTCAACAGCCGGCCGTGTCGATCTCGTTCAATACCCGACCGGGTGTGGCACTCGGTTCGGCGGTGGATGCCGTGCAGCGTGAGGCGGCGCAGGTCCTACCGGTGGGCGTGACGTCGGTGCTGTCGGGTGATACGCAGGCCTTTGCGCAGGCCCAGAGCGGGCTGCTCGTCCTGCTCGTGGTCGCGATCTTCGTGATTTACGTCGTGCTCGGCATTCTGTACGAGAGCTTCATCCATCCGCTCACGATTCTGTCCGGGCTGCCATTCGCGGCGCTGGGCGCGCTCCTCACGCTACTCATCTTCGGCAAGGATCTCAGCGTCTATGCGTACGTTGGCATCATCATGCTGATTGGACTCGTGAAGAAGAACGCGATCATGATGATCGACTTCGCGATCGAGGCGGAACGGACGGAGGGGATGACTCCGGCCGCAGCGATCGTGGAAGCCGCGCGCGTGCGCTTCCGCCCGATCATGATGACGACCATGGCGGCGCTGATGGGCACCTTGCCGATTGCCGTGGGCTATGGGGCAGGCGCCGAGTCGCGCCAGCCGCTGGGGTTGGCGGTGGTTGGCGGACTCGCGTTCTCTCAGCTGATCACGTTGTACGTGACGCCGGTGGTCTATACCTATCTCGATGCGCTCATGGCCGGTCGGCGGCGCCGGCGCGCGGCGAGCGCTCCCGTAGTGGACGCGGGGACCCCAGTCGGGCTTACTCCCGCGCCGCACTAGACGCCAAGCGGGCGGTCAGAACTCGATCTGTGTGCCGAGTTCGACCACGCGATTGGGCGGGATGTTGAAGAACTCGGTTGCTGAGCGGGCATTCCGCGTCATGATACCGAAAATGATCTTGCGCCACCGCGAGAGATGTACCTTGTCGCTCGGGCGATCCGGTCCGGGGATGAGGCGCTCACGCCCGAGGAAGTAGCTCGTTTCCATGGGGCGGCAGCGGATGCCCAGCTGATCCACCACCTCGAGCACCTGGGGGACATTGGGCGTCTGCATGAAGCCGTATCGTGCCACGACGCGCCAGAAGCCATGCCCCAGTGCGGTGACCCGCACGCGCTCGCCCGGGCTCGTCTCCGGGACGTCGGCCGTCTTTACGGACAAGAGGAGCACCCGCTCGTGCAGGACCTTGTTGTGCTTCAGGTGATGGAGTAGCACGGGGGGGACGCCATCATCCGAACCGGTCATGAAGACGGCGGTCCCAGCGACGCGATGCACCTGCGACTTCTCGACGCCGTCGAGGAACAGGGACAACGGCATCGCGTTCTCCGCGAGGCGCTGCGTCAGGAGGGATCGGCCCCGCTTCCAGGTGAGCATCAGCAGGAAGAGCGCGAGACCCAACGCCATTGGTACCCAACCACCCTGCGTCAGCTTCACGATGTTGGCGCTGAAGAATGCCACATCAACCACGCCGAAGAGCGCCGTCAACGCGGCGGCCTTCCAAAAGGGCCACCGGAAGCGAATGCGTGCGACGAGGTAGAACAGCACGGTCGTGATCAGCATCGTGCCCGTGACCGCAATGCCGTAGGCTGCGCCAAGCGCCGACGTGTTCCTGAACGTTACGACGATCAGCAGGCATCCGACCGCAATCGCCCAATTCACCTCGGGGATGTAGATCTGCCCCTCCTCCGCCTTGGATGTGTGGCGAATTTCGAGGCGCGGGATGTAGCCCAAGGCGATCCCCTGACGCGTCACGGAGTACGCGCCAGAGATCATCGCCTGCGACGCCACCACGGCCGCCAGCGTGGCAATGACCAGGAGCGGGATCAGAAACCAGCTCGGTGCCAACAGGAAGAATGGATTCTCCGCCGCGGCTGGATTGCGGACCAGCAGCGCGCCTTGGCCGAAGTAATTGAGGAGGAGCGCCGGGAACACGAGCACCAGCCACGCAACGCGGATGGGTCGACGGCCGAAATGCCCCATGTCGGCGTACAGCGCTTCGCCACCGGTAATCACGAGCACCACCGATCCGAGTACGAAGAACGACAGGGAACCATTCGCCTGCATGAACCGGAGCGCGTGGATCGGGTTAACCGCTCCGAGAATCCACGGCGAGCGCCACACTTCGGCGGCGCCCAATGCCGCGATGGTGATGAACCAGACGAGCGTAAGTGGACCGAAGAACTTGCCGACCAGATCGGTGCCGAGTCGCTGCACCGCAAACAGTGTCGACAGAATCACCACGGTGATCGGCACGATGTAGTCGGCGAGCGCGGGGATGGCAAACTCAAGTCCTTCCATGGCGCCGAGTACGCTCATGGCCGGCGTAATGACACCATCACCGTACAACAGCGCCGTACCGAACAGCGCCAGAGCCACGAAGACGCCGCCTTTTCGCAACGCAGCCGGTGCGTCCTTCGGAAAGATCAGCGCCAGCAAGGCGAACTGTCCGCCTTCGCCCCGATTGTCAGCGCGCAGGACATAGCTGACGTACTTGATGCTGATCACAACGGTCAGGGCCCAAACGATGAGCGAGAGAATGCCGAAGACATTCTCTCGCGTCGGATGCAGGCCGTAGAGGTGACCAAAGACTTCCTTGATCGAATACAGCGGGCTGGTGCCGATGTCGCCGTAGACGACACCCAACGCCGTCAGCGTCAGGATGGCGAGGCGCCGACCGGTTGGTGGCTGGTCCTTGTGATGATGTCCCGTGCTCTCGGCCACCGGAAACATGTCGGTACGCCCCCGGAGCTCATCGCCAGGCGCCGCATTGCGGGCTCTGGCGTCGACCGCCGTGGTTTCTGGCGTCGCGGGATGGCGCAAAGTGGACGATCGGCTGGGATCGTCGGCCGGCGGCTGCTCGCCGCTCTGGCTTTCGGAGGCCTCAGCCGTCGTCGGCTGAGGCTGGGATGTCGGTTCGTTAGGCATGATTGGGGGACAGACAGACCCCAAATGTACTTGGATGTCCGGATCGGCAAGGAGGGGGCACCCTCCCTCGCATACCGTTTACAATTCGCGGCCGATCAGGGCAGAGAGTTGGGCCCGGGCAATCCGGCCGTCGAGACGGGCCTGAATAAGCGCCTGTCGCGCCTGATTGAGCTGCGTTTGCGACGTCAGCAGGTCGAGCAGCGTGGACACGCCGAGGGCATACCGCTGCTGTTGGACGCGCAGATCCTCTTCAGCCGCGGCGACAGCCGCCAGCTGCACTTGCACCCGAGCCTGTGCATTCTGCAGCGTGCGCAGATGGACGGTGAGGTTCTGCCGCGCCCCGAGGCGCGCATCACGGAATTGCGCTTCGGCGTTGCGCAACGCTACATCAGCCGCAACACTGGCCTGCTCCCGCACGAAGCCGTTGAACAGCGGATACGAGAAGCTGAAGGTCATGTTCTGCCGGTTCGGATCACTTCCGCCCAACAGGAACAGGTTGCCGCTCGTGAAGCGCTTGCTGCTCTGCGTGTAGCTGTAGTTGTACGACAGGTTGAGCGTCGGCAGATACTGCGTCCGCTGCGCACGACGCGATGCACGCGCCGACAACAGGTTGGCTTCGGCCGCCATGACGGCCGGTCCCCGGGCGATCAGCGCCTCGAGTTCCTGCTCGGTGGGGAGCGACACGGGGGCTTCGAGCGTATCCGTCGCCGAGGCGGTCACCGTGGTCGATGAACCGATCACGCGTGTGAGCGCGGCGTTCGCCACGCGCAGGTCATTCTGCGCGCCGAGTAACGCGAGCTGCGCGTTGCCCAACTGGATGGCCGAGCGGAGCGAGTCGGACTTGGTGGCCACCCCGGCGGTATATCGCGCCGTGGAGGCCTTGAGCTGTTGTTCGGCCTGCTCGAGCTGCGCGCGCGCGGCCGCCTCCGACTCCCGCGCTGCCAGCGCTGCGTAGTACTGCTGCTTGGCCTGCAGCGCTGCATCAAAGCGTGCC
>JBDKIJ010000301.1:0-4402 GCA_039797155.1 Gemmatimonadota bacterium
CATCACCGGCACCTGCGACACATCGTGCAGCGCCATCAGGCGAATCGCCTGCCGCACGGTCGCGCCCGTCGTCACACTCACGATCGCGGGTGCGCTCGCATCCTTGCGCCCCAGCACCGATTCGATGCTCGCCGGCGCCGCATCGAGCAGCTGGTTCTCGCGCATCCATTCATCGTTGAACACCTTGCTGAGATACCGCTCGCCGGTATCGCAGAGGAACGTCACGACACACGCGTTCGGATCGTCGAGCCGCCGAGCGACGGTGAGCGCGGCATGCGCGATCATCCCGGCCGACCCGCCCACGAACACCCCTTCCTCACGGGTGAGACGACGCGCCATGCCGAAGGCGTCCTTGTCGTTCACGGTTATGAATTCGTCGACGATATCCATGTCGAGGGTGGCGGGGACGCAGTCTTGCCCCACCCCTTCCACCTTGTACGGCGCGCCGGTGGGATGCCCCTCCCCTTTGCTGCGCCACAACTCCGCGAGCACCGACCCCTGCGGATCGGCGGCGATGATCTTGATGTTGGGGTTCATCGACTTGAGGTAGCGCCCCACGCCGCTGATCGTGCCGCCGGTCCCGGCGCCCGCCACGAAGTGCGTGATCTTGCCACCGGTCTGCTCCCAGATCTCGGGGCCCGTCGTCGCCACATGCGCGGCCGGATTCGCGGGATTCTCGAACTGCCCCGCCAGCACCGCACCCGGCGTTTCGCGCACGATCCGCTTCGCCATCTGCACATACTGCTGCGGATGATCGGGCGGGACCGCCGTCGGCGTGATGATCACCTCCGCACCAAACGCCTTGAGCAGGCGCACCTTCTCCTGACTCATCTTGTCCGGCATCGTGAAGATGCAGCGGTACCCCTTGAGCGCCGCCGCGATCGCGAGCCCGACACCGGTGTTGCCGCTGGTCGCCTCGACGATCGTGCCCCCCGGCTTGAGGGTGCCGGCGCGTTCGTGCGCCTCGATCATCGGCATCCCGATGCGGTCCTTCACGCTGCCGCCGGGATTGAAGAAGTCCGCCTTGCCGAACAGCGGGGTGCGGATCCCGCGCGCCACACGCGCGAGACGGATCATTGGCGTCCAGCCGATGGTATCGAGGACGCTGTCGTAGGGGCGACGATGCCGGAGGTGTTCTGCCGGTGTGGGCGACGCCTGGGGAGGAAGCGTGGGTGCCATGCCAAGAATCTACATCCGGCGACAGCACCGCCATTGTCTGCACCCTGCCCCCTGAGATCCTTCCCCCTGTGCTCCGGGTCGCTTGCCCAACGTCGGTCGTACCGCGGGAGCAGGGGGAAGGAGGATCAGGGGGCAGGTGGCGGATTTTGCAGCATTATTCTTCAGAACGCCGCCCACTCCGCAGGGCAGCACCTCTTTTTTCCCGACTGGCCATGCGTCTGACTCGCCTTCGCTTCGCCGCGCTCGTGACCCTCGTCGCGACGGCCGCCTGTTCCGGTGGTGAGGACGAAACCGGCCCCGGCCCGACCCCCACCGCCGTCCGCATCCAAACCGGGAACCAGCAGACCGGTGTCGTCGCCACCGCGCTGCCGACCACCCTGTCGGTGCTGGTCACCGACAAGGACAACAAGCCCGTGTCAGGGCGCCGCGTGGACTGGGACGTGGGTCCCGGCAGCGGCTCCATGTCCCCGGGCAGCTCCACCACCGACAGTCGCGGCATCGCCAGCACCACCTGGACGCTCGGCACCACCACCGGGACGGCGCGCGTCTCCGCGCAGGTGAACGGCGTCACCCCGGCGGCCTTCACCGCCACTGTCCTGCCAGGCTCTCCCGCTGCGCTCGTCGCCAATCCGGACGTGGCCTATGCCGGCGTCGGCGATACGCTGCGCGTCCGGGCCACCCTGCGCGACCAGTTCGGCAATGACATCACCGGACAGGCGGTGACCTTCGCGTCGCTCGACGCCCCGATCGCTTCCGTCAACAGCAGCGGCCTCGTGACCACCCTGGCGCAGGGCACCGCCCGCATTGTGGCCGATGCCTCGGGACGCGCCGACACCGTCCCGGTCCTCGTGGGCCCTGCGGGTTCCGGCCCCTGCGGGCCGGTGGCGCAACGCACGCTCGCGCTTGGTGAAGTGTTCACCCCAACCGCCGGCACCTCGGCGATCACCACCTGTCTCGTCGCGCCGGCCGGCATCACGGCAGAATACGCGCTGACGCTGATTTCCTCGGCGACGTCGTTCGGCAGCTCGCTTACCGTCGATGTGTTGGGGAGCGGCACCGCCACCAACGTGACGGCGGCGCTGCAGGCCCCGCTTCCGCTCTTTGGCGAAGTGCTAGCGCCCGCGGTCACGACCCTGGACGCCCCGGCACGCTTCGAGCTGCGGCTTCGCGAGTCGGAGCGCCGCGAGCTGCCGCCCCTCGTGGACGATGCGCGCGCGTGGCGCACCGATCGCGCGCGCATGTCCTACGCGACCGCCGACCTCAAGGTCGGTGATGCCCTCAAGCTGAACGCCAACGCCAACTCGGCCTGCTCCAACGCCGACACGCGGAATGGTCGAGTGGCAGCCGTTGGGAATCGCGCCGTGATCGTGGCGGATACGGAGAATCCCACCGGCGGCTATACCGACGCCGATTACGCGGGGATCGTCGCCACGTTCGATACGCTGGTCTATCCGATGGATACCGCGGCGTTCGGCGCGCCTTCGAACATCAGCCCGTACGGCAAGATCATCCTGTTCTACACGCGCGCCGTGAATCAGCTGACGCCACAGGGTGCCGGCTACACGGTGGGCGGCTTCTTCTTTGCGCGCGATCTGTATCCGAAGGTGGCGAAGAACAACGTCGCGGGGTGCACCGCGTCGAATGAAAACGAAATGTTCTATCTCCTCGCGCCGGATCCGAACGGGACGGTGAACAGCAACAAGCGGACGAAGGAGGAGGTCACGCAGCTCAACCTCACCACCGTCGCACACGAACTGCAGCATCTGATCAACGCGTCGCGGCGTTTGTACGTGAACACCGGTGCCGCCGCCAACGAAACGGTGTGGCTCGACGAAGGGCTGTCGCACATCGCCGAAGAGCTGCTGTACTTCAAGACGCTGGGCGTGACGTCGCGACAGAACCTGGCGCTCAGCGATATCGGCGGATCGACGACCAAGTCGGAGCTGTTCCGCGCCTACGGATCGCAGAACATCTCACGGCTCTACAGCTTCCTCACGGCGCCGGAAGCGAACTCGCCGTATGCGCCGAATGATTCGCTCGCCACACGCGGCGCGATCTGGAATTTCCTGCGCTATGCCGCCGCACGACAGGGCGCCACGAATGAAGCGAGTGTGCTCCGGGCGCTCGTGAATTCCACGACCACCGGCACCGCCAATCTCCAGACTGTGCTCTCTGGCGGACAGTTCGCCGATTATCTGCGCGATTGGAGCATCTCCCTCATCGCCGACGACTATTCCACGTCGCTCACCGCGGTGCTCGATCCGCGCTTCGCGAATCCGGCGTGGAATTTCCGCAACATCTTCCCGGGGCTGCGCTTCGGCAGCGGCGCGGCACTCGGGGTCTATCCGATCGCCACGCGCTCGCTCCCGAGCGGCACACCGCAGCGCATTCCGCTGGCCGGCGGCACGAGTAGTTACGTGCGATTCAGCATCGCAGCGGGGAAGCCGGCGTTGTTGTCGATCACGAGCAATGGCAACGTCCCACCGAGCACCTTGCGATACGGCATCGTGAGACTGCGATAATCGTGGGAGCGACTGAGGTCGGGTAAGGCGAGCATCTGGCAGGCCCCGAAGGGGCCGAAGTGGCGAGCCGCGTCCGATCTCAGTCGCGACCCAATCGATTGCTCAGGATCGCGCCTTGACGCGAATCTCATAGAGCTTCGGCCACAGTTTCCCGGTCACGAACACGCGGTCCTTCTCCGCGTCATACGCGATCCCATTCAACACGTCTTCCTTGCCCGTGCGATCGAGCGCCGGCAGGATCCCCGACAGATCAATCCATCCCAGCACGTTCCCCGTCGCCGGGTCGATACGCGCGATCTGCTCGCTCTGCCAGATGTTCGCCCAGAGCTCCCCCTTCACCCATTCCAGCTCGTTGAGCTGCGTCACCGGTGTGCCGTGGTCGGTGACCGTGATGCTCTTCGTGCCGGCAAAGGTTTTCGGGTCGCGCCAGATGATCGTGGACGAGCCATTGCTCATCACCAGTGACGTGCCGTCCGTCGTGAGTCCCCATCCTTCGCCGTCGTAACTGAAGGTGCCGCTGCGACGAAAGGTCGCCGGGTCGTACGTGAACGCCTTCCCCGAGGTCCAGGTGATCTGGTAGAGCTGAGTGCCGAGGATGACCATCCCTTCGCCGAAGTGCGGTTCCTCGAGCGGCTGGGTGCGGAGCACGCGCCCCGTGGTCAGCTCCACTTCGCGAATGTCGGAGGTCCCGACCTGCCCCG
>JBDKIJ010000302.1:0-20567 GCA_039797155.1 Gemmatimonadota bacterium
TCCGCTTCACGCAGGAACCGCGAACGCACCTCGCGACGGAACGACAACTCCGGCGGCAGCAGCTTGATGGCGACATGCCGCTTCAGGCGCTTATCGCGCGCCCGGTACACGATACCCATCCCCCCGCGCCCGATCTCACGATCGAGTTCGTACCCGCCACTGAGCGCCTGCTCTACCAGAGCGCGGAGCTCGGTGTCTTCAGTGTGTGGGACGACGGGTTCAGGCACGCAGGGGAGTGTGAAAGGCACGGGGACGAGCGTGATTCTAGTGTAGCACGACGATGCGGGCCGGAACAGCTTCGTCCCATGCGGGAGCCGTGCTTGTCCGTGGCGCGATGCGCACCCCGCCGACCTCCGGCACCCCCTGACATTCCGGCTTACCAACGCCCACCGCTGCCATTTCGGACGACCGACCGCGCCCCTGCAGCCATCGGCGAGCGCCTGAGCCTGCCGCTCTGGCACATTCGGCGCGGTGCGTTTCGTGCCTTATCGACGGCGACATCTCTTACAAGGGAATTTTTGTTATGGGTCAGCGTCAGACACTTCCGGTTCTTCCGCTCCGGGGCACCGTCATGTTTCCCGGCATCACGGCGCCCATCGCGGCCGGACGACCGGGGACATTGCGGGCGATCGAAACCGCGCTGAAGGGCGATCGGCTCGTTTTCGCGGTCGCCCAACGGGATAACACCGAGGAGCCGACCGCGGACATCCTGTTCAACACGGGCGTGATCGCGCGCATTGGCCAGGTCCAGCGCGGACTGGGGGGCGTCCAGCTGCTCCTGCAGGGTGAACAGCGGGCGACGGCGCTGCAGTACAGCGACCAGGACGGCTATCTGTCGGCGGTCATCGTCCCGTCGGAAGAGATGATGCCACTTGATACCCGCGACCCCGCCTTCGAGGCGCTGCACAAGGAGGCCCGGGAGCGCGCCGCCGAGTTGGGCGAGAAGCGCGGACTCCCCGAAGAGGTCGTGCATCAGGTCCTCGATTCCGTCGAGGATGCCGGGCGGTTTGCCGACCTGGTCGCCGGCTATATCGAGTTGACCGTACCGGAAAAGCAGGGGCTTCTCGAGACGCTCTCCGTCGAGGAGCGCCTGCGCCGCGTGCTGGTGCATGTCCAGCGACAGATCGGGTTGCTCGAGGCGCAGGAGGACATCAAGACGCAGGTGCAGGAAGAGCTCGGCGAACGCCAGCGCGAGATGTTCCTGCGCGAACAGCTCAAGGCGATCCAGAAGGAACTCGGCGACGACGACTCGTCGAAGGAGATCGCGGAGCTGCGGGAGAAGCTCAACAAGCTCGTGCTGTCGAAAGAGGGACGCGCCGAGGTCGAACGCGAGTTGGGGCGCCTCGAGCGCGCGGGCCGCGAGTCGATGGAAGCACAGGTGATTCGCACCTATCTCGAATGGATCGCCGAGTTGCCGTGGAATACGCGATCGGACGACCATCTTGATTTGGCGCGCGCCGGCACCGTGCTCGACGAAGACCACTACGGGCTCAAGGATGTGAAGGACCGCGTGCTGGAATTCCTCGCCGTCCGTCAGCTGCGCGCGCAGCAGGTGGCGGCGGAAGTCGAGACGACCGGCGAATTCCCGGCATCGAAGCTGAAAGGCGAGACCAGCGATGCCACCCCCACGCTCCCGACCACCAACGGCGAACGGCAGATCACCGATACGCGCGAAGCCAAGGCGCGGGCGATGGCGCGCGGGCCCATTCTGCTCTTCAACGGCCCGCCAGGCGTCGGCAAGACGAGTATCGCGAAGTCGATCGCGCGCGCACTCGGCCGCGAATACGTGCGCGTGGCACTCGGTGGTGCGCGCGATGAGGCGGACATCCGTGGCCATCGCCGTACGTATGTCGGCGCCATGCCGGGGCGCATCATTCAGGGGATGAAGCAGGCCGGCACGCGCAATCCGGTCTTCCTGCTCGACGAAATCGACAAGCTCGGCCAGTCGTATCAGGGCGATCCATCGAGCGCCCTGCTCGAAGTGCTTGATCCGGCACAGAACGATTCGTTCACCGATCACTATCTCGGCGTGCCGTTCGATCTCAGCGAGGTGTTGTTCATCGCGACGTCGAATTTCATCCAGAACATTCCGGGACCGCTGCTCGACCGTATGGAGGTCGTGGAGTTCAGCGGCTACACGGAAAAGGAGAAGGCAGCGATCGCGAAGACCTACCTGATTCCGCGTCAGCTCGAGGAATCCGGATTGTCGGGGCGTGATCTGGTCGTTGCCGACGACGCGGTGATGAAGGTGATCAGCGAATACACGCGGGAAAGTGGCGTGCGACAGCTCGAGCGGCAGCTTGGTGCGGTCGCGCGCAAGGTCGCACGGCGCGTCGCCATGGGTGACGAGGCCACCATCGCCGACAAGATCATCAGTGCGGCGGAAGTCCGCGAGTTGCTGGGGCGCCCCAAGGTGCATCCGGAGCGCGCCGCCGAACATGATGAGGTCGGGATCTCCACCGGCATGTACTACACGCCGATGGGCGGCGACATCATGTTCGTCGAGGCGAGCATCCGTCGCGGCGGGCACCGCACGCGCCCCACGGAGGACGAAGAACAGGTACGCGTGGGGCCCATCTCCCTCATCCTGACCGGTCAGCTCGGCGACGTGATGAAGGAGAGTGCCCGTGCGGCGCTGACCTATGCCACGAACAACGCGGAACTGCTGGGCATTCCGGCCGATCGCGTCGCAAGTGCCAGCGAAGCCCATATCCACGTGCCAGCCGGGGCAATTCCCAAGGATGGTCCAAGTGCGGGCATCGCGATTGCGACGGCGCTCGTGAGCGAGCTGTCGAACCGGAAGGTACGGCGCGATGTCTCCATGACCGGAGAAATCACGCTGCGCGGGCGCGTCCTCCCCATCGGTGGTGTGAAGGAGAAGGTGCTGGGCGCGCACCGTGCGGGGATCGCCCACGTCATCATCCCGAAGGCCAATGAGGCCGATCTCGAGGACGTGCCGGATGATGTGCGGCAGCAGCTGACCTTCCACTGCGTCGAGACGCTGCGCGACGTGTTGCGCATCGCCCTCACCGATGCGCATGTGGAGGTGGACGCCGAGGAGTTGGTAACGATCTAGCGTCTGTGCGGGTTGCTCAGCGACCCGCGAGGATGTCGGTGCCGCCTCGCGGGGCTAATGGCCGATCGGCCCTAATCGGAAGAGACTCCACGGCCAGGCCAGCGCGCCCGGTTCGGTGCCGAGCAGAAACCATTCGGTATAACGACGCTCTGGGATCGTCTGCGCCGTTGGTAGTTGACCAGTGACACGATCAAGCTCCACCGATACCAGCCCGGGAGGTGGCATCCACGCCGAGCCGTCGCGAATCGCCGTGCTGTTGGCATAGCTGGTGGCATACGCGGACGCGATGACACGCGCGGCAATGGGAGCCGCCAGGGTGCCACCAGCCGCGCCGGGCGCGATCATCGCGGGCGTATCGAAACCGAGCCAGACACCAAGGACGAGATCCGGCGTCATGCCGACGAACCAGACATCGGTGTTGTCATTGGTCGTGCCCGTCTTGCCAGCGACCGGGATATGCGCCGGCACGATACTGCGCACCGACGTGGCAGTCCCACGGGTCACGACGTCGCGCAGGATATCGCGCGTGATGAATGCCACGCGCGGATCGAGCGCTGCGCGTACCGGTTCACCCGCTGGTGCATGCACGATGCGCCCGCTCCGCTCTTCAATGCGCGTGATGAACCGTGGGGCAACCGCCACGCCGCCATTGTCGAACGCGGCGTAGGCGGCCACGAAATCGAGTGGCTGGACGGTATTCGCCCCCAGAGCGCTGGCAGGGTACGGGACGATTGGTGAGACAATACCGGTGCGGCGCGCGAGTGCCACCACCGAATCCAGGCTCACCTGCATCGCCAGTTGCACCGCCACCGGATTGCGCGATCGCGTCAGCGCCTCGCGCATGGTGAGTGGGCCGAGGAATGCATCATCGGCGTTCCCCGGCGCGTACGTGTTGCCGTTCTCCAGCCGAATCGCGAGTGCGGTGTCGGCGACGAGGGTGTTGGCCGTCAGCCCCTGGGCAAGCGCTTGCGCATACACGAACGGCTTGAAGCTGGAGCCTGGTTGCCGTTGCCCATCGACCGCGCGATTGAAACTGGAGCGCGTGTAGTCGCTCCCCCCTACCAGCGCACGCACGTCACCCGTCGCGGGGTCCAGCACCACCACCGCGCCCTCGAGACACTCGCGACGACGGGTGGCCGATGGCGGTGCGGCTGCCGGCGGAGACGTCGGTGAGATGACCGCGCAGCGCTGCCCACGGAACCCGGGGCGGGTCTCGATGGTGGCGATCCCCTGCGTGAGCGACTCCTGCGCGGCACGTTGCACCGCGGCATCGATCGTGGTCTGGATGCGATACCCGCCACGCGTCACTGGTATTCCGGCGCGCTCCGCCTGCACCCGCACGACATCCACGACCCATGGCGCAGTGAAGCGCGTCACGGTACGCAGCGGCTGCCGTTGCGCGGTGGCAGCCTGTGCGGCGGTGAGGTAGCCCTGCTCCGCCATCAGCGCGAGCACCGTGTTCCGTCGCTCCCGATTCCGGTCAGGATAACGGACGGGGTCGTAGAGGACAGGGCTTTTCGGCATCGCGGCCAGTGATGCGGCCTCTGCGAGCGACAACTCGGCGGCGCCCTTGCCGAAGTATTGTCGCGCCGCCACCTCGATACCGTAGGCGCCACGCCCGAAGGCGATCTGATTCAGAAACGCCTCGAGAATCTGCTCCTTCGAATAGCGGCGCTCCATCTCCCGCGCCGCTTGCTGCTCCCGCAGCTTGCGCGCCGGCGTCCGATCGCGCCGGTCGATGACATCAGGGTGCATGTTGCCGACCAACAGCTGCGTGATCGTACTCGCGCCGCGCAACTCGCCTTTGGTCACGGCGTCCTTCAGCGCCCCCGCGACCCCGACGAGATCCACGCCATCATGCTGATAGAACCGCTTGTCTTCGACCGCGATGAACGCCTGGCCCACGTGACGTGGCAAGGTGCGCAGCGGTACGCTCACCCGCCGTTCGCGACCGATCTCCCCCAGCGCGGCGCCATCGCGTGCCAGCACGAGCGTGGCCTGTGGGGGGGTGATGATGCGCCACGGCTCCCCGGTTCCCGCCGGTTGCGGCGCTGAGCCACTGCCTTGCGCTGCGCCCACTGTCGGCCCGAGGCCGAGCAACGCCCCGAGCCCGAATGGGATCAGGAGCGCACGAGGCTGTTGCTGCCCCTTGGGGAACAGGCGGGAGAGAATGGGGCGCCACATGGCAGAATTCTACACGATCCCAATCGTCGGGTTCGCCGACCCGGATAGATTACGGCATGCCCGGAGACCAAATCCGTCCGTTGACTGTTGCGATGTGTCAGTTCGCCCCGCGTAAGGGGGACACCGCCGGCAATCTGGCGCGCCTTGGGCGCCTGTGCGCGCAGGCGGCGGCACTCGATCCCCGCCCGCAGGTGGTGCATTTCCCGGAGACCGCCCTGTCAGGGTACTTCGTGGAAGGCGCCGTGCGGGAAGTGGCCCTTACGGCTGGCGCCCTCGCCTACGATCTCGATGACGCGTACCGCGTCGCCTGTACCGCCGCCGGACTCGAGGTGGTCGCGATTGATGTGGTGATCGGGTTTTACGAGCGGTGGCGCGAAACGCTGCACAACAGCGCGGCGTATCTCACCATCGGACTCGATGACGGGCCGCCCGTGCTGCGCCACGTGCACCGGAAGAATTTCCTCCCGACGTACGGCATGTTCGACGAGGAACGGTTCGTCGAACGTGGTACCGAGATCCGCGCCTTCGAAACGCCGTGGGGGCGTGCCGCGCTCCTCGTGTGCGAGGATGCCTGGCATTCGCTGAGCGGTACCCTTGCCGCGCTCGATGGCGCCCAAGTGGTTTTCGTGTCCACTGCGGCGGTCGCACGCGGCACATCGGCACGCGAAGATGGCCAACCGGGACCGGCGAACGCCGCGCGTTGGGAACGCCTGATCCGCGAACTCGCGGACGAACACGGCGTGTTCGTCAGCTTCACGAATCTCTGCGGCACCGAGGGCGGCAAGCGGTTCTTCGGCGGCTCGCAACTGATCGGCCCCTCGGGCGATGTCCGCGGCCGCGCACCGGTGTGGGACGAGAGTTTTCTCTCCATCTCCCTCGATCTCGATGATATCGTGCGGGCCCGCGCCGACAGCCCGCTCCTCAGCGACCTGCGCGTCGCGCTCCCGCATGTGCTCGACAACCTGACGCGCGTGACGGAAGGGACGCCGTCACCGCTCCAATACGACGGACCGGAGCCGGCGGCGGCGGACCTGCTCACCACCGCGCGCGGATTCCACACCGGCGAGTTCGCCGTACCGACCGACCTGCTCCAGGCGCCGCCATCCGTCCGGGCGTTGCCGGAGCAGCTGCCAGTCATCCAGCATCGGCTGCGTGATCATGGCGGGCCGCCGATACTGGCCATTGATGCCGCGCTCACCGAACAGTGGCTGATCGGGTTCCTGCGCGACGAACTCCGGCGGCGTGGCTACGGCAAGGCGATCGTGGGGATCTCCGGTGGTGTGGACTCCGCCGTCGTGGCTGCACTCGCGGTCCGGGCCATCGGTCGGGAGAATGTGGTGGGGGTCCGGCTTCCATATCGCACCTCCAGCCCGGAATCCCTCGACCACGCGCAGCTCGTGATCGATGCGCTCGAGATCGAGTCGCGCACGATCGACATCAGCGCAGCCGTCGATGGGTATCTGGCGGCCGAACCCGAAGCCGACGACACACGCCGCGGGAATGTGATGGCGCGCATGCGCATGATCGCCCTCTTCGATCTGTCGGCACGCTATCGGGCGCTCCCCCTCGGCACCGGTAACAAGACCGAGCGGTTGTTCGGCTACTTCACCTGGCACGGGGATGATGCGC
Source organism: Gemmatimonadota bacterium (assembly GCA_039797155.1). Lineage (GTDB taxonomy): Bacteria > Gemmatimonadota > Gemmatimonadetes > Gemmatimonadales > Gemmatimonadaceae > Gemmatimonas. The sequence goes on from JBDKIJ010000302.1 coordinate 6,890, forward strand.
CACCGGTGAACCCCCTGGGGGATCTCTACAAGACGCAGGTGTGGCAGCTGGCTCGTCATCTCGATATCCCCGCCGTCATCGTCGGCAAGCCACCCACGGCCGATCTGGTCGCCGGACAGACTGACGAGGGTGATCTGGGGATCACGTATGCGCGGGCCGATCTGGTGCTCAATGGGCTCCTGCATGGCTTCACGCACGACGCGCTGCGGGCGCGCGGCTTCACGCCGGTAGAACTCGACCTCGTATCGAAGCGGCTCAATGCCACGCACTGGAAGCGCCGCCCGTCGACCACGGCGCTGGTGAGTCAGTCGGCGATCGGCGAGTCGTACCTGCGCCCCGTCGATTACTGAGGACGCAAGGCGCCGTCGAGCGCATGATTGCGCGTCGATTTCCGCCGCTGCCGTTTTACTCCGCCAGCGGCTCGTCGCGCCACATGGCGGCGGGATCGGCGGCGGCGAGCTGGACGCAAAAGGTCGTAATGCGCTCGACGGCCTGCGCCATGAACCGCGCGCCCGTGTCCGCATCAGCGGCGCGCGGATTCCCCACCCCCGTATCGGCCGTCACCTGCGTCCAGCGGCGGGGAAGCCAGGCATACCCCGCGCGCACACCATCGAAGATGCTGGGTTTGGCGTAGCCGTCACCCCAGGTGGTGCGATCCGGCACCACCAGATGCGGCGCCACATGCATCACCGCGGCGGTTTCGAGTTCGCCGGCGTGATCACCGGGCTCGGTGAACAGCGCGTGATCGCCAGCCTGCCACCAATTCACGATGGCCAGCGTGATCGCCGTTTCGGGCTGGAGCTCACGGACCAACGCGCGGAGCTCATTGCCGCCGTGGGCATTGAGGAGGACCAGTGCCTTCACGCCATGCGGCTCGAGACTGCGCACGATGTCGCGCAACAGCATGAGCTGCGTCGTCGGCATCACGTTGATGGTGTACGGCAGATCGAGCTGGGTTGTATTCACACCGAACGGAATCGCCGGCAGCGCGAGCACGGACACGCCACGCGCGACGCCGGCTGCCGCCACCCGGGCGGCGACCTCGCGTCCGAGCAACGTATCGGTCCCGTAGGGTAAGTGCGTGTTGTGTGGCTCTGTCGCACCAAACGGGAGGAGCGCCACGGCCACGGACATGGTGCGTACGGCCGGCCACGTCTGCTCTTCAAGGACGCCGATACGCGGCGCGGAATGTTCAGGCAATGTCATACGGATGTCATGCGTCGGTGGCCGGAATCAGTCGTTGGATGTGCGCGAGCAGGGCCTCTGCCGTGAACGGCTTGTCGACCACGATGGCATCGCTCATTCGCAGACGCTCCACCAATTGCGGATCGTCGATGTGCCCGCTCATGAAGAGAATCGGCAGGTCGTGGCGCTGCGTCCGCAACCATTCAGCCAACAGTACCCCGTTCATGCCGGGCATGTAGACGTCCGTGAGAACCAGATCAAAGCGCTGAATGTCATCACCGACGAGCGCCAAGGCCTCCTGCCCGACGCGGGCTTCTTCCACCTCATATCCGGCGCGTGTGAGCAGGCGGTGGACCACCCGGCGAACCCCGTCCTCATCTTCGACGAGCAGAATCCGTCGGGCGACGGGTTGCGGGGGCTGTGCCTCGACGCCCACGGTGGTGGGCGCCTCGTTCGGTGGGTCCACGGTCGGCAGCCAGCAATGCATCGTGGTGCCCAATTGGGGCAGCGAATCCACCGCAACCCAGCCCCCGGCCTGCTCGATGAGCGTGCGCACCGTCGCGAGACCGAGGCCGGTGCCCGCCCCGATCTTCTTGGTCGTAAAGAAGGGCTCGAAGACCCGCTGCCGAACCGATTCGGGCATCCCCTGGCCGGAATCGGTCACGGTGAGGTGCACGAAGTGGCGCTTCCCCGTCGGCGTACCCGTTGATGAGGGGATCTCGCGTTCGCGCAGCTGGGTGCGGATTTCCAGTACGCCGTCGCCCGATATCGCATCCCGGGCGTTGGCGGCCAGATTGAGCAGCACCTGATCCAGCGCCCCCGGATCCATCCGCACCCAGGTGGTCTTGCAGGCGGTCGCGATCTGTAGCTGGATGCGATCCGGCAGGAGGCGCCGCACCAGACGCGTGGTAGAGCGCACGGCATCGTCGACAAGGAACGCCTGCACCTCCCCATCACCGGGCCGACTGAAGGCGAGGAGTTGTCGCGTCAGGTCATGTCCGCGCCGGACGGCGAGCTGAAGCTCCTCGAGCATCGTCACGGCATCCGGGTGCGCCTGCATCTCGTCGCGCAACAGGTCGCTGATGCCGCGAATGACCGTCAGCAGATTGTTGAAGTCGTGCGCCACACCACCTGCGAGCCGCCCCGCGACCTCCATTTTTTGCGCGTGCCGGAGCTGTTCCTCCGCATCGTGCTGCGCCGTGCGATCCACCGCGGCGGCCATCACACGGGTGATGACCCCGCGGGCGTCCCGCATGGGAACCAGCGTGTGGCGCAGGTGTTGATGCGCGCCAGAGGTAAGGGTGAGCCGTTCCTCGAACTCGATCCGTTCGCCCTCCTCGATTGCGCGCGCGAAGTGCCGATGGCGTTCGGCAATGACGGCCGGGTCGCGCACGTAGACCGGACTCAAATCCCCGAAGGGACGTCCGGTCATCCGCTGTCGCTGGACCGAATCCGGAATGCCGGTGGCATTGATGAATTCGAAAATCCCCTGGGGGGACAACACCGCGATCGCGATCGGGAGATGATCGACGAGCTGTTCATAGAACTCAAGACGGCCGATCCAATCGTCCGTACGGACCCCACCCACCGGGTCCATTCAGGTCGCGCGCTGCATCCCGTCGCCGCTCAGGGGATCCCGCAACATGCTGCCGATGCGGGCCGCCATCGCGTCGAGTTGCTGCCGATTCGGCATCGTCGATCCGGGGAACGGCAGTGGGACATCGAACCCGTCCCCATCACGGCGGGGGATCAGGTGAATGTGATAGTGCATCACGTTCTGCCCGGCCGCGGCCCCGGAGTTCACCACGATGTTCATGTCGGAGGCCCCCGAGGCGGCCTGCACCACCGGGATCAGTCGCGTCGCCACCGTATAAAGATGCGCCCCGACCTCGCGCGGAATATCCTGCAACACTTCATAGTGCTCGCGCGGGACCACCAGGACGTGTCCCGGGTTGACCGGCTGAATGTCGAGGAACGCGATGGCGATGGTATCCTCGTAACAGATCGACACCTCCGCCGCCCCCCGAATGAGGTCGCAGAAGATGCAATGGCCGGTCGACGGCATCGTGGGAGCGGTGGGTGCGTGCATTCCTAGAAAGTCAGGGCGAATTGGCCGGGGCGCCAGCCCCCACGCCGGGTTTCAGGCACTACTTTTCCGAGGTTCGTTTTTCCCGGTCCTTTCCGAGCCTCCGATGGCCACTTCGACTCGCCCGTCCCGTCCCCGCAAGGGCACGGACTCCGCTTCACCGGACTCCGCTCCGGCGGACACTGCCCAGACCGCTGACACCGCCGGCCTCAGCCGCGACCAGCTGCTCCAGGCATATCGCACCATGTACACCTCACGGCGCCTGGACGACAAGGAAATCCAGCTCAAGCGCCAGAATCGCATTTTCTTCCAGATTTCAGGGGCCGGCCATGAAGCGGTGATGACCGCCGCCGGCATGGTGCTTAAGCCTGCCCACGACTGGTTCTACTTGTACTACCGGGACCGGGCGCTGGTCCTCCAGCTGGGGATGACTCCAGCGGAAATGCTCTACAGTGCCGTCGGCGCGGCGATCGATCCGAATTCCGGTGGCCGGCAGATGCCCAGCCACTGGGGGAAGAAGGAACTCAACATCGTCAGCGCGTCGTCTCCGACGGGCACCCAATTCCTGCAGGCGGTAGGCAATGCGGAAGCGTCGCTGCGGGCCAAACAGAACGACATCGCTGACGCACAATTTCATGGCGATGAAGTCACGCTCGTCACCACGGGCGATGGGACCACGAGTGAGGGGGAGTTCTGGGAGTCGCTCAACACCGCGACCAATCTCAAGCTCCCGGTGGTCTACATCGTCGAAGACAATGGCTATGCGATCTCCGTCCCCGTAGAAGTGAACACGGCGGGCGGCTCGATCTCGAAGCTCGTTTCGTCGTTCCCGGGGTTGTACATCGAAGAGGTGGACGGCTGCGACTTCCTCGCGTCCGTGGAGACGCTGCGACGCGCCGTCCAGTACGCCCGCGAGCGCAAGGGTCCAGCGCTGGTGCATGCGAAGGTCATCCGTCCGTATTCGCATTCGCTGTCGGATGACGAAGTGTTCTACCGTCCCCCCGAGGAGCGCGACGCGGATGCCGCGCGCGACCCGCTGCGCACATTCCCCGAATTCCTGACGCGCTCGGGGCTCGCCACCGAGGACGAACTCCAGGCAATCCGCGACGCCGCGGACGCCGAGATCCTGGCCGCGACCGACGACGCACTGACGCAGGCGCAGCCGGGCGCGGAGACCATCCTGTACGGGCTGTATTCCCCCGACGTGGACCCGACCGCGTCGGCGTTCGACACGGAAGAGGCACCAGCGTCGAGCGGCGCACCGACCACGATGGTCGATCTGCTCAATGCCTGCATGCGCGACGAAATGGTGCGGAACGACCGGGTCCTCGTCTTCGGTGAGGACGTCGCCGACGTCTCGCGCGAGGAGTACCTCGGCAAGGTCAAGGGGAAGGGCGGTGTCTTCAAGGTGACCCACGGCCTGCAGTCGCGGTTCGGCAGCGGACGCGTGTACAACTCGCCACTGGCCGAGGCGAACATCATCGGGCGCGCGATCGGTCTGGCGCACCGTGGCTTCAAGCCGGTCGTCGAGATCCAGTTCTTCGATTACATCTGGCCGGCGTTCATGCAGCTGCGCGATGAACTGGCCACGATGCGCTGGCGCTCGAACAACGCCTTCAGCGCACCAGTCGTCGTGCGTACGACGTACGGCGCCTATATCCGTGGCGGCATCTACCACTCGCAGACCGGCGCCTCGCTGTTCACGACGAATCCGGGACTCCGGGTGGTGTGCCCCAGCACGGCGCTCGACGCCAACGGCCTGCTCCGCACGGCGATCCGCTGTGAGGATCCCGTGCTCTTCCTCGAGCACAAGCATCTGTATCGGCAGACGTACAACAAGGGCGCGTATCCCGGTCCCGACTTCATGATCCCGTTCGGCAAGGCCGCTGTGCTGCGGGAAGGCACGGACGTGACGGTCGTGACGTATGGCGCAACCGTGAATCGTGCGCTCGTGGCGGCCAACCAGATCGCGGAGGAAGGTGGCCCGAGCGTCGAGGTCATCGACCTGCGTTCGCTGGCGCCGTGGGACGAGGAACGCGTGTTCGCGTCCATCCGGAAGACGAGCCGGGTCATTGTCGCCACCGAGGATGTGCTCTCGTGGGGCTATGGCGCGGAGATCGCCGCGAAGATCGCGGACGAGTGTTTCGCGTGGCTCGACGCGCCCGTGAAGCGCATCGCGAGTGCGGACACGTGGGTCGGCTATGCGCCGAGCCTCGAGGACGCGACGCTGCCGCAGGTGGACACCTTCCGTCGCGCCTATCAGGAGATCGTCGCGTACTGACGACGTGGCGGGACAGTGTTGAGGGAACACGGGCGGTGAGACATCGATCTCGCCGCCCGTTCGTACATGGAGGGAACGGCTCAGGCGACGCGAATCGTGGCGCGCTGCACCGATTCGGTCGAGAGGTGAAAGTCGGCAACCAACGCCGCCAGCCGCTGCGCCTGCCCCGCCAATTCCTGGCTGGCACTCGCGGACTCTTCGGCACTCGCCGCCACCGATTGGGTGACCGTATTCATCTGCGACATGGCCACATTCACTTGACTCACGCCTTCCCGCTGCCCCTCGGACGAGTCGGTGATCTGGCCGATGGCGCCGAAAACCTGGACCACATGGTCGTCGATCTCGTGGAGTCGCTGCTCGACCTGCTTGGTGATCTGCCCGCCACGCAACGCCCGACTCACTGACTGATCGATGATGGCGGCCGTTTGACGCGCCGCCTCGGCCGATCGTTGCGCCAGAGCACGGACCTCTTCGGCGACGACGGCGAAGCCCTTCCCCGCGTCGCCGGCGCGCGCCGCCTCAACCGCAGCATTGAGCGCGAGCAGATTCGTCTGGAACGAGATGAGATCGATCGTCTTGACGATGTGCGCGGTCTGCGCGGCGGCCTCACCAATCTCGGCCACGGCCTGCGACAGTTCATGCATCTCGGCGACACCGGTCGAGGTGACATCGCGGGCGCGCATCGCCAGCGCCTGTGCCCTCCGTGCCGTGTCGGCATTCCGATTGGCCGTGCTCCCCAGTTCCTCGAGACTGGCGGACGTCTCCTCGAGTGAGGACGCCTGCTCGCTGGCCCCCTGCGCAAGCGATTGGCTGGTATTGGCGATCTGTTCGGCGGCGCCGGCAATCTGCCCGGTCGAGGTGGACACATTGGCGAGCGCATGCTGCAGGGCATCGAGTGCCGAGTTCAGCGCGGTCTTGATCTGGGCGTGATCCCCCTGATACGCGCCGTCCACCCGATGCGTGAGATCGCGCGCCGCCAGACGCTGCAGCACCGCGGCCGCCTCCAGCATCGGCGTGATCACGGCATCGAGCGTCGCGTTGATCCCCGAGACCAGATCACGAAATGCCCCATCGAATTTGCCGGCATCGCCCCGTGTAGTGAGTTGACCGGCCATGCCAGCCGCCGATAGACGCGCGCTTTCATTGACAAGAAGCTGCACGGTGCCATGCAGTTGTTGAAAGGCGCGACCCAGCTCGTCCGACTCGCTGCGCGGCCGGACGGACTGCGTGAGATCACCGGCCGCCAGCCGGGTGGCGGCCGTCGCCAGCATCTGTTGGGCGATGATCATGTCGGCGAACGCGGACGAGAGCACCCCCGTCTCATCGGCCCGCTCAACGCGCGCGATCGAACGCAGATCCCCCACCGCCAATCGACGTGCGGCGTCCGCCATGTCCTGCATTGGCGTACCGATGAGGCGCGCCAGCCACAGCCCGGCAGCAATCGCCAGCGCGACGGACACGCCGATCACGAACACCATGAAGATCGTGGAGGTTCGTGCCTCCTCGGCATTCCGCGCCGCGAGCGCCCCCGCGTCTTCCACCTTGGCCTTTTCGATCGCCTCGAAGGCGGACTCCACCGCCTTGGATCGTTCGAACATCAGACCATTGAGCAGGACGATCGCCGAATCGCGCTGCCCCGTCTTGGCGAGTGTGACGACCGCATCGCGGATCGGCAGAAACGCGATGCGCGCGGCGAGCAGTTCATCGAAGTGACGTCGCATCGCGTCGCTGACGATGGTGGCCTCGAAGGCCCGCAAGGTGGTATCGATGTCGGCCGTCAGCTCCGCGATCGCCAGCTCGCGTTCGGCAATCCGCTCGGTTGACGTGGAGTTGTAGATCACGTCGCGCACATTGACGCGAACGCGCTGGAATTGCTTGGCGGCGAAGCCGATCCGCGCGAGGGGCACCGTCATCCGCTCATACAACACCGTGTCGGCGGCCGTCATGCGCCGGACGGTGAGAAAGCTTTGCAGGCCGGCGGTCGCGGCACCGGCCGCCACGAGCAGGAAGGCGATGAGGAGCTTGGTCCCGATGGGACGATCGAGAAACCACTGCATGGGGTAAGTCGGAAGCCGGACGGAATGGACGAGCCTCAAGACCTGTGATGCCGATGCGCTGGCGAACCACGCGGCCAATGTCGCATCGTGGTATCGCGATTCATCCGGATGAGTTCGATAGGGGAAACCCCGACCGGATGTCAGGTGTGCTGGTGACCGCGCGGTGCGTAACCGTGGTCGGGTTCGCCACGTAGTTTTGAGAATCCTCTACCCGGAGTTTCGATGCACCTGTTCGCCCGCTGGGCACCGACTGCCGCCCTCCTGGTCGCCGTCGCGTCAGTCGGTTCTGCCCAGAGTCCGTCACCTCGCCCCATCACGCCGGCCGATATTTCCGCCTGGAAATCGATTCGCGGCGCGACCCTGTCCGACGACGGCGTCTGGATCGCCTATACCGTCGCGCCAAATGAGGGCGACGCCGAGGTGATGATCCGACAGACCACCGTCGGCGGGAAGAGTTATCGGTTCCCGATCGGTGAAGCGCCCGCCGCGGCAGGTGGCCCGGGCGGCGGCGGATCGCCGGGGCTGCAGCTGTCGTCCGATGGCCAATGGGCCGCGATCCTGGTGTATCCCAAAGCCGCTGAGCAGAAGCGGCTGCGCCAGCAGCGCCGCCCCGTGCATGCGAAGGCGTTGATCGTGAATCTCGCGAGTGGTGAACAGCGGGAGTTCGAGCGCGTGCGTCGTATGAGCTTCGGCGGTGATACGCCTGCATGGATCGCGTTGCAGTTGGCCGGTCCCGACGCACCGGCGGGGGGCGCGGGGAATGGCAGTGGCGGCGGTCCGGCCGCGGGCGCCCCCGGCATGGGGGGGAACCTGTTCGGCGGTGGCAGCGCGCGGGTGGATGGTACCGACATGCTGCTCGTCGAACTGGGCAGCAAGGCGGTCTACAATGTCGGGAACGTGGCCGACTTCGCCTTCGACGAGAAAGGCCGCTGGCTCGCCTATACCATTGATGCCCGCGAGATGGCGGGGAATGGTGTCCAGCTGCGCGATCTGCGCACGGGCGGCATGCAGGTCCTCGATGCGGGGAAGGCGCTCTATCGGCGCTTGGCGTGGAGCGATACGCTGAACGCGCTGGCCTTCCTCAAGGGCGTGGCTGACAGCGCCGGCACCGATACCACGTGGAGTGCGCATGGGGTGGCGGGGATGGGTTCGCCTGCGACCCGTGCCGTCGCGATCGGTGGAGCAGCGAACGGCGCCCCCCTCCCCAAGGGGATGGAAGTGAGCCCGGATCGGGCGCCACGGTGGACGGAGCGTGCGGACGCCCTGGTGATCGGCGTGCGCGTGGCGACGCCGCCGCTGCCGAAGACCGATCAGCTCGAGGACGACGAAAAGCCGTCACTCATTCTTTGGCATCACAAGGACCCACGGCTGCAGTCGATGCAGCTGGTGCAGGAGCAGGCCGATCGCGGCTTCTCGTTCCTGGCGACCTACTGGCCCACGACGCAGCAGGTGGTGCAGCTCACCGATGACGCCGTGCGGACCGGCATGCTCGGCGGCGGTGACCAGTGGCTGCTCGGGAGCGACACCCGGGAGTACGAGCGCCAGACGAACCTCGATGGCATTCAGCGCCGCGATGTCTATCTGGTGAACGCGCGGACGGGCGAGAAGACGCTGGTCGGCCGCACCCTCCGCTCGATGCCGCAGCTCTCGCCCGATGGCCGCTCGGTGCTGTTCTGGAACGATGGGCACTGGAACATCTTCGACGTCGCCGCGAAGCGCACCGTGAACATCACGCAGGGCGCGCCGGTGTCGTTCGTGGATACGGAAGACGATCACAACGTGGATCGCCCGCCCACTCAGGTGATCGGCTGGAGTGCCGATGGCCGCCGCGTCCTGTTGCAGGACAACTACGACGTGTGGAGCGTCGCGGTGGCGGGTGGCAGCTGGACCAACCTGACGGTGGACGGTAAGGCGCAGCGCATCCGCTATCAGCGGCGCCTCCTGCTGGATCCTCGCGAGCGCGGCATCGATCTCACGAAGCCGCTTTACATGGTCGCGATGCAGGATCGCACCAAGAAGGAAGCGGTCGTGCAGGTGGGTGGCGTCAAGCCCGGCGTGCGCGTGCTCACCGGGTGGCGGGATGCGCGACATGCGCCGATGAAGGCGCGCAAGGCCGAGGTCTGGGTCGCGTCGATTCAGACGTCGGCGCGCTTCCCCGATTACTGGCGCGTGAGCTTCGGCGACGGGGCGCTGCGCGATTCGGTGCGCCTGTCGGACGCGAATCCGAATCTGAACGGCGTCGCCTGGTCACCGGGCTCGCGGCTTGTGAATTACGTCAGCGAGAAGGGCGATTCGCTGCAGGGCGCGCTCTATCTCCCGGCCGGTTATCAGGAGGGGAAGGCGTATCCGACGCTCACGTTCATCTACGAGCGGCAGTCGGATAACCTGAACAGCTTCTACTCGCCGACCTTCTCGAGCTCACCGAATGCGTTGATCGGGGTGCATACGTCGCGCGGCTATGCCGTGTTCCTGCCGGACATCACGTACAAGATCAACGATCCGGGGATGAGCGCCGTGTGGAGCGTCGTGCCGGCCGTGAAGGCGGCCATCCGCACCGGCATCGTGGATTCGGCGAACGTCGGCCTGCATGGCCACTCGTGGGGCGGCTATCAGACGTCGTTCCTCGTCACGCAGACCAACCTCTTCAAGAGCGCGGTCGCCGGCGCGCCCCTCACCGACATGATCAGCATGTACAGCTCGGTGTACTGGAACACCGGTAGCGCCAATCAGGGGATCTTCCAGAGCTCGCAGGGGCGCTTCAAGGGGAACTTCCTCGAGAATCGCGAGGCGTACGAGCGCAACTCGCCAAACCGCTTCGCCGACAAGGTGCAGACGCCGCTGGTCATTCTGCACGACGACAAGGACGGCGCCGTCGACTTCAATCAGGGGATCACGTACTACAACACCCTGCGCCAGCTCAACAAGGACGTGATCCTGCTCGAGTACGTCGGCGAGAACCATGGCCTCGCGCAGCTGAAGAACCGGAAGGACTATTCGCTGCGGCTGATCGAGTATTGGGACAGCTACCTCAAGGGGAAGCCGGCGCCGGAATGGCTCAAGAGCGGCATCCCGCGCTTGCGCATGGATGAACACCTGCGCGAGCAGAAGAAGAAGCTCGACGGCAAGCCGATCGCGATGTAGCGGCGACCCGCAGTCGTCTTTTCCCCGCGCCCCCGAGGTCAATTTGACCGATCTTGGGGGCGCGGATGCTTTTGGATCGTCTCGTGACGGAAATTTCATGGCGGGCACTTCCGGACCGCCGACGTATTCCAATTCCAGGATGGCGCGATAGTGCGCCATGTGCTGTTTCGCGATCGCGACAGCGCCGTTCGCCCCCCCTGAACGTGGCGCGAAACGCAAGGCCAGTCTCTCCGAAATCGGGGCGCAAATTGGCCCTTGACGGAGTTCGAAAACGGCAGAACTTTGGCTATCCCTTGCCTGCCCTCACATGTGCGTGCCGGCAAGGGATTCGTATCTGTACGGAGAGTTTCAGGCGTTGGTCAACGGTCCCGAAGCAGGGGCCGCTGTGAAAAGGGAACTCCGGTGCAATACCGGGGCGGCCCCGCCGCTGTAAGGGAGGACGAGGAAACTGCAGGCCACTGCGCCCTGTCTGGCGCGGGAAGGTTGTTTCCGAGGACGAATCCCGAGCCAGAAGACCTGCCAACGCCGCAGTCCGCGCGCCCCCTCGAGGGAGGGTTCGCCGGGATCGTTCGCACGGCGCGATGGGGCCACGGCCCTGCTGCGCCGTCGCCGCGACGACCTCGGGAGGGTGTGCAGCCGCTGTTCACGTCCCTGGGAGCATCTAATGAGTACCACCGTCGCGCCCCGATCCATGGAAGTCCGCTCCACCTTTGGCACCTACGACGCCGTCGGGGTGCGCCCCGTCACCGAAGTCATCAAGCGTGACGGCCGCCGCGCGCCGTGGGATCCGGAACGGATCACCCGCGCGATCGCCCTGGCGTTCTACGCCTCCCGGCACGATGAGGCGCCGAATCCGCATGCCAACGATGCCGCCCATCGGTTCGGTCTCGGGTACGCCGACTTCGCCGACGTCTGCGCCATCACGCAGCTCGTCGTGAACGCCGTCGAGCGCAAGGCCCAGGAGCGCGAACCGACGGTCGAAGAAGTGCAGGACATCGTCGAAATGATGATCGCGGCGCGCGGCCACTGGGACGTCGCGAAGCGCTACGTCATCTACCGCGCCAACCGCGCACAGGTCCGCCTCGCGGCGCACGCCGAGAACGGGCTGCAGGACTACATCTTCCTGTCGCGCTACTCGCGCTACCGGGAAGATCTCGGGCGTCGTGAAACGCCGAACGAGGCATTCACGCGCGTCATGGACATGCACCGCGCGCACTTCGCCGACAAGCTCGATCAGCCGGTCGCCGGTTTCGGCGGGCGGAGCCTCCGCGCGCTCATCGACGAAACGGAAGCCGCGCTGCAGCGCAAGGCGATCCTCCCGTCGATGCGCTCGCTGCAGTTCGGCGGGCAGGCCATCGAGGCGAACAACGCGCGCATGTTCAACTGCGCCTTCACGCACATGAACCGTGTCGACGCCTTCAAGGAGGCGTTCTTCCTGCTCATGTCGGGGACCGGCGTGGGCTTCAGCGTGCAGAAGCATCACGTGGCCCAGTTGCCGCACTTCCCGATCCGTGGCGTCGAGAACGAGCTTCCGGTGCTGCACTACACCGTCGAGGACACGCTCGAGGGGTGGGCGGATGCGCTGGACGCGTTGATCCGCAGCTACCTCGACGGAAACAAGATCGAGTTCAACTACAGCCAGCTGCGCAAGCGTGGCGCCCCGCTCAAGACGTCGGGCGGTCGGGCCCCCGGGCACCTGCCGCTCAAGAAGGCGTTGACGGCCGTGGAGCGGATGCTGGAGCAGATGTCGGGACGCGCACTCCGCCCGATCGAGGTGTACGACATCATCATGCATGTCGCGGTGGCGGTCCTCTCCGGCGGCATCCGTCGGTCGGCCACCATCTGCCTCTTCTCGGCCGACGACGACGAAATGGCGGCGGCCAAGACCGGCAACTGGTTCGAGACCAACCCGCAGCGCGGCAAGTCGAACAACTCGGCCGTTCTCGTGCGTAACCAGCACACGGAAGGGGACTTCCAGAAGCTGTTCGAACTCCAGAAGGAGTTCGGTGAGCCCGGCTTCTATTTCGTGGATGACGTCGAATACGGCGCCAACCCGTGCGTCGAAATCGGCCTCGCGCCGTTCGCCGAGGTGGATGCCGCCGCACAGGCCAAGCTCGCGGAATACGGCATGAAGGACGTGCCCCTGGGCGCGACGGTGTCCGGCTGGCAGATGTGCAACCTGACCACGATCAACGCGAACGCCTGTGACGACGAGGCCGGGTTCCTCGCCTGCTGCCGCGCCGCCGCATTGCTCGGCACGCTGCAGGCCGCGTACACCACGATCCCGTACCTCGGTGCCGCCACGCGCTTCATCAACGAGCGCGAGTCACTCCTCGGCGTCTCCATCTGCGGCATCCTCGATCGCCCGTCGCTGCTCCTGAACCCCGCCGTACTGGAGCGCGGAGCGAAGGAGTGTCTGGATACGAACGCCGCGGTTGCCGAACACCTCGGCATTCCGGCGGCGGCGCGCATCACCTGCGTGAAGCCCGAAGGCACCGCGAGCCTCGTCCTCGGTGCCGGCTCAGGGATCCACCCGCACCACGCGCGGCACTACTTCCGTCGTGTGCAGGCCGCGCGCACCGAGCCGCTCTTCCAGTGGTTCAAGCTGAACAATCCGCACATGACCGAATCGTCCGCGTGGGATCCGGACACGACGGACGTGATCACCTTCCCGGTGACGGCCCCATCGGATGCGATCCTGCGCAAGGACGTGGGCGCGGTGCAGTTCCTCGAGTACGTCCGCCTCGTGCAGCAGCACTGGGTCGTCGCCGGTCGTCGCCACGAGCAGTACAACCCGGGGCTGCACCACAACGTCTCGAACACCGTCACCGTGCGTGACGATGAGTGGGACGCCGTGCAGCAGTTCATCTGGCAGAACCGTGAGTATTTCACCGGTATCTCGTTGCTCCGCGAGACGGGCGACAAGGT